>JAMDEL010000112.1 GCA_023487095.1 Patescibacteria group bacterium | reverse complement strand
ACCGTCAGTGCAGCGACTCCGGCGACCATTTCTCTTTCACCTGCCGGCTTCACTTTTGCTGGTGTATCGGGAGGCAGTGCTCCAGCGGGCCAGACTTTAACCATAAAAAATACCGGCACGGGCAATTTGACCTGGTATGCGACGCTAAACCAAAGCTGGTGCCATATCAGCCCATCAAGCGGCATGGTTTCCCCGGGTTCCAGTGCGGTTGCCACTGTCACAGTGGATACGCCCACCAATGTTGGCTCCTTTAACTGTACGGCAGCCATTTCCGGGCCCAATACCACCAATGGGCCACAAAATTCTGGCCTGACGTACAACGTTACACTACCTCTATCCGCGACTATGGTGTTATCCAATACAGCCTTTGTCTTTAGTGCTGTCGTAAATGGGACGGCGCCCTCCGGTCAGACGCTGACAATCCGCAATTCCGGAGCTGCAGCCTTAAACTGGTCGGCCACGGCTAACCAAACCTGGTGCAAAGTTACCCCTTCCAGCGGTTCTCTTCTCCCTGGTGCCACCACCAGCGCAACGGTTTCCGTGGCTGCGCCTTTTGGTGGGGGAACCTACAATTGTTCAATTAATGTTTCGGCCCCCAATACCACCAACAGCCCGCAAGCTGTCAGTGCCGCATACAACATCACCAGTTCACCGACAGCCATTGTCAGTCTTTCCCCGCTTTCTTTCCAGTTCCTGGCTTCTGCCGGAGGCGGCACCCCTTCACCACAAATACTCTCGGTCAGGAATGTCGGTAATGCCAACTTAAATTGGAGTTCGGCGGTTAGCCAGTCTTGGTGCCACATTAGCCCTTCTAGCGGCACAGTGGCTGCGGGCGGCAACTCAAACGTCAGCGTCTCGGTTGACCGGCCGTCCAACATTGGCACATTTGGCTGTTCGATTACAATTTACGAGACAGGTAATCCCACAAACGGCCAACAGGCCGCAGTCAGTTATAAGGTGGATTCGTCGGTTGTGGTTAATCCTTCTCAGGTGATTGCGGCATCTGTTGCTTGTGGTTCGGTTACTGTGTCATGGCAGCCCGGCAGGAATGCAACAAGCTACAACCTTTACAGGAGCACAACCAACTCATTGCCCAGCACAATTTATGTTGCAGGTATTTCAGGGACTTCCTATGAGGATACAAATGTTGGCTTGAATACAAAATATTTTTATTGGGTGGCAAGCATGGGTGCAACCGGCGGGGCTACTGCGGCTGATGTAAATAGCTCGCAAGGAATTTCCCCCAGCCCGTGTGAAGCCGACCTTACGCCTTCCGATAAAAATTTAAATGCCATCAACGGCGTGTCCCAACCTCATAACGGCTGCGACTATAATCAGTTCCAAGGCGCTCCGCAAGATAAGACTTTGAAAAATGGAGACACCCTGACTTTTGGCATTAACGTTTGTAACATAAAAGGAACGGCTGACGCGACGACTATCACCCTCAAAGACAAACTGCTAAACCTGAGCAGCCCACCGGGAGGGTTTAATGCCAGGGTAGATGGACAGCCTTTGGTGTTTGTGACCAGGACTCCGCAAGTGGGGGAGTATTCCTATGACACTGCAAATTTTGAACTTGATTTTAACTTGGGGGTTGTCTCCAAAGGCCTAGCAAAACAAATCACCTATGACGCTCAAGTGAAAACCCAAACCAACAATGCCACCGGCTGTGTTAAGTGCCAAAGCCAAACAGTCATCTCCTTCAAAAAAGACAGTACGAGTCCTCTGCAGACAATTGATCTTTATACCCCGCCAATTTTTTACTCAGTCAGCAAGTAAAAAATTTATTGCAAGATTTCAAAAACTAGTTTTCCATGGCAAGGTTCTTGCATAAAAAAAGAGCGGTTTAAAGTCAGGTTTTTTTTCAAAACAGTGTGGATAACCAAAAGTTATCCGCACTGTTTTAATTTGAGAGATTTTTTGTGTAAAAAATGGTTTCTGTGGCAGCAAAGAAACAAAAAAAAGCCGGGGCAACCATACAAACTTTTGTTTCTCAAAGACTTTTTCGGTTTGCACCCAACAATTTTATTTAAGCCTGAAAATAATTTTTACTTTCCAATTTTGGGTTAATCCATTCATTGATATTAATAATTTTAGATTAACGACAAGAATTAAAAGTATTTCCTTAGATGTGCATGCTGAACAAATTTAATTTAAATCTGAAAAAATTAATTGGGTTTTTATGACGTTCCACGCTTCACTTTTGCTGAAAAAAAATTGTCACACAAAGGTTTGGTGTGTTTCAGTGAGCTGGTCAGGCTTTTGGTGGTGGCTCTGTTAATTTTCTTGGAGAATTAAAACAAAGATGTGATAATAAATATATAGAAAACAACCAGCTTTTAGCTTGAAATCCATACTAAAAACACAATCCATAAAACGTTATTTTCGCACCCATTTTGAGAAAGAATTTCTCAAAAAAATATGGGCGTGTTTTTTGCTCCTGAACCTGATTATCAGCCAGAGCTTTGCCTTTTTTGTGACAACTCCGGCACTGGCCCAAGCACCTGATTTTAGTCCTCAAGACTTACCAACCATCACACAGACTTACCAGCCAACAAAGTCGGTTGTGGTCGCTCCTACCTCTACTCCTTTATCCTGGGAAAATGCAGACCTGGGGTTGGTTACGGACTTGAAAGAAGATGCCACCTCATCCTCCTTTTCTTTAACCAACTCTTCGGCTTTAAGAATTGTGGCCACGACAACACCGAAGGTTGTCTCGGTTTCCACTTCACCTTTGGCTGGGTCGGATACTGATACTTCCACCCCTTCGGTTCCTGTTCAGTCTCTACCTCAAGAGGCATCAACCTCAGCGGTGATAGCCACCACAACCTTAACAACGGCTTCCACAACTCCGTCTATTGAAACAGAATCTTCCACCACTCCGGTTCAGTCAGGTTCCAACCAGCAGGCTAGCGACACCCCTGGTACTGCAGTTGAAAATATTTCCACTCCTGCTGAGGTGGCTGCTCCGCCCGCAACCAGCACAAGCCCTGATGATTCCAAAACAGAAACTCAGACGCCGGTCCCGAGTGTGCCCGCTCCCGCCGCTCCCGCCGCGGATCAACAACCAGCTCCACAGCCTGCAACTGAAATTGTGCCTGCTCCAGATGCACAGCCAACTTCTTTGGTCACGTCCCAGATCCATGTTTTGGCCGGAGACGTGCAGATGGCAGACGTGCTTCAGTCAAACGCAAATTCACTTTTAGGGCCAGAGGCATCTAGCCCCGCGGTTAATTCCGTACCAACCCCCAGCGCGGATTTGGGCGGCACCACACCATCACCTGCCGCGCCTTTGCAGCAGCAGGTTACAGAACCTTCCGCTACGGCAGAGGTTAACACTCTACCTGTACCCGCGATTTCTCCTGTGGCAAACCAAGAGACCTTAGCTACCCAGACTCCCGTTCAAGATATTCAGCCTACGGCTTCTTCCGTACCCACTTCGTTGGATGCGCCATCCACTACGCCTGAAGATCCCTTTGTTCCGCTTTTAGACTTGATTCCAAGCGAGCCGATTGCGTCGGCAACCCCAGCCTCCACTACGCCTGAAACGCCAGAGGCTGTGTTGACTGCGTCCACCACAACCACTACCACTCCCGAAGTTTTACAAGCACCCTCGCTTTTATCTCCTGACTTGCCTTCGTCTCCAGCTTTGGAGTATTCGGGGTTTGACTTGGTGGCTGCCAATCCCGACTTGGCCACAGGCACCAAGCCCAACACGTTAAAGGTGAAGCTATCGCTTTCCAGCCTGCCGGCAACCTCCGGCCGTCTGGTTTTGGAATATGCGCTCGCAACTTCTTCTTGGCAAAGCCTGACAGCTATAGACCTCTCTTCCGGCTCTGATAACGCTGACAATAAGGGTTACTTTATGGCTGATTTGCCCTTAGCCCTGTATTCGCAATTGTCTTCCGTACAATTAAGGCTGACTTACCAGGCTGACGCTGAAAGCCTGAACCGAAACCTGGACGGTATTGTGTTGTTTTTGGATGGCGTGTCTATAGAAGCGGGTTATCCGGATTATTCCTGGGACGAAGAAGATTTGGCTGCCATGAAGCTGCCTCCGCTGACCCCGGAGCAGTTCTCCCATTTGGAGTTCTTCAGCCCGCTCACTGAATTGTTTATGCCCTCGGATTTGGGCACTAACCCGATTACCGTGGGCAGCAAGCAAAAGACCGCCGATGTTCTGCCGCTCAGGCTTTTGCCTTTGGGCGTATCAACAGCCACACCGCCAACCCGGGCCGGCGAAGTGGTCACTTATTCCGATGCGTTCTCCTCAACCGATTTGGAGTACAAGCTCACGGATACGGGGCTTAAGGAAAATATTATTTTGAAGGACAATAGCCACCCGGCCAAGTTTAGGTATTTGGCTAACTTTGACGGCTACGACGCTTTGCAAACCAACCCTTCCACAGTGGTGCTCTATAAAAAAGGCCACAAGGGGGAGGCGCTCTTCAAGCGTTACACCCTGTCCGCGCCCGTTATGACCGATGCCAAAGGTATCGCTTCCGACAAACTGGTCTTCAGGCTTAAAGGCAACCTGCTTACCCTGACCCCGGATGCCGCTTTCCTCAAAGATGCCAGCTATCCCGTGGTAATTGACCCGACTGTGGATTTAAGTGTTTTGAATGTTTCTTCTTTCCCTGTGGCTGGAGAATACTGGACAATTGATTTTACCACTGTGGGCCAGGACACGCTGACTATTACACCCGGCGATGAGGCCACTGTCCAGGATATGGATTTTTCAACTCTGACCTGCGGCGGCAATGTGGTTACGCCCAACATCCTGCCGGGCGGCGTCATAGAGGTGCCTAATTGGACTTGCGATAGTATTGGCGAGGTTAAGTTTTTGGACAAAAAAACCGGCCATCACCATATGATTTTCACTTTTGGTTCCGTGACCCAGGATGCTTACAACGGCGCCAATGTGTATACGGGAGCGAGCGGCGGGAACTGGAACGTGCCTGGGAATTGGAGCCTCGGCACCGTGCCAACTTCCACTGACGATGCGATCATCAGCTCGGCGGTGACTGTAAACTTGACCGGTTCCACCAGCCCAATAAGCTCTTTGACTTTGGGTGTGTCCGGCGGCGGCACAGCCAGTACTTTGAATTTTGCTTATGATGCGATTGGTTCCAGCTCGCCTTTGAATATTTTAGGCAACCTGACAGTTTATTCCGGAGCGGTGATAACCCACTCAACTGGCAATTCGGCCATTGTAGCTAGAATTTACACTACAGTGGGCGGCAATGCGACCATTGCCGGCAGTATAAATGTTGACCAGAAAGGCTATACACAGGGCAATGGTCCGGGTGCGGGTACTTCCGCCAGCAACCAAGGGACCGGTGGCTCTTATGGCGGGCGCGGTTCAACCAATGCGGTGGGTACTCCTCAGACCCCGACCTACGGCTCTTATTTAGCACCTATAGATATGGGCAGCAGCGGCGGCGTGAGCAATGGCGGTAATTGCGCGGTTGGTGGTGGCGCTATTTGGCTGAATGTCACCGGCACCACGACTTTGACCGGCACGCTTTCCGCCCGTGGCGGACAAATTTCCGGCAACTGCGGCTACAACACTGGCGGCGCGGCGGGCGGCTCGGTTTATTTGAATACAAATGCATTTACAGGTGGCGGCTCAGTGAACGTCAGCGGCGGCTATGGCGGCTGGGACGGCGGCGCGGGGAGCGGCGGCGGCGGGCGCATTGCCATTCTAGCCAATACTTATACTGCAACTATTACAGCAACCTCGGTGGGAGGTACCATTAGCGGACGCACAGGCGAGAGCGGTACAGTTTATATTTATCCCCCCCGGCTGACAACAGGTACCACCACTACTATTACTGACACCACGGCAGTCGGCAGCGGCGCGATTACCGGGTTGGGCTTAAATGCAATCACCCAGTACGGCCACGTGGTCGGCACCAGCAGTAATCCGACTTTGGCCAATGCGGTTTTTACCTCTACTTTAGGAGCAACTTCTTCCACCGGCACTTTCACTTCCAATATTACCGGGTTGTTAAAGGCAACCACTTACCATATTCGTTCTTATGTAACCGCTACGGACACTTTTACCACTTATGGCAATGATATAACTTTTACCACAGCCGATTACCAGTTTACCCAAGAGAATTTCCGTTTTTATCAGAACGCGGACGCAGTTCAGCCGGCTGCAGGTTTGGCCAACGAAAACACAGGCATTGTTCTGACTTCTACAGCCACACCCATACGCTTACGCATGAGCCTTTTAAACAGCGGTATATTGGATGTGCCGACCAGCACTCTGGCGTTTAAACTCCAAGTATCCACAGCCACTACCACGGGCTGGTTGGATGTTGTCCAGTCCAGCGGCGGTCCAGGTTGGTGGAATTCCGATTGGGCCAACCGGCGGAAAATCTATTTTAACAACAGCGGCTCCCAAAACGACTTAACCGACTACCCCGTGCTGGTTTATTTGAATGCCACTTCCTCGGGCAATATTGATTACAGCAAAGTCAAAGCCGGCGGCGCGGATCTTCGTTTTTTGGCCTATGACAACGCCACCCCGCTTGCCTACCGGATAGAAAAGTGGGATCCGAGCGCAACGTCTACGATTTGGGTAAGGGTGCCCACCATAAAAGGCGGGTCCAACGCTGATTTTATGTGGATGTACTATAACAATTCCGCGGCTACGGACAACTCTACTACTACGGCGGCAATTTGGGACAGTAATTTCAACGCAGTCTATAATTTTGGAGACGTCGGTACTTTGTCTATAAATGACATTACTGCCAATGCCCAAAATTTTACCACCAATGTCAACGCGACTTCGGTCCAGGGACAAATTTTGGGCGGCGCTGGTTTCAGCGGCTCGCAGTATATGACGCGCGGAGCTGCCGCGTTTCCAACCGGCACAGCCGCCAGAACCAGCGAAGTATGGTTTAAGATGAACTCATCCGGCATTAACCAGTCTTTGGGCGGGTGGGGTGACAACTCCACCGACGGATCCAGGTGGAATTTCTGGTACGGCAGCAACACAGTGGGCATAGAAGGCCGGAATAGGGGCGCGTATATTGCCTTTACCTACGACACCAACTGGCACCATTTGGCTGCGGTTTCCGTGAACGGGAATTCCAACATGTCCAGCGTGTTAATTTATCTGGACGGCACTCTTAGGAGCCTGAGCTCTTCCAGCGGGGCTCTCAGCACCACAGCCAGCAATGTCGCTTTGGGCACGCTTCCCGGAGCGTCAAACAATAACAACTTCAATGGCAGCTTGGATGATTTTAGGGTGTCCAATGTGGTAAGAAACGGCGACTGGATTTTGGCGGACTACAAGAACGGTATTAATACTTTCCTGAATTACGCAGCCGAGGAGTCGCGGGATTTAACCGTGTTGCCGTACTGGAACTTTTACAACAACCCTTCGGTCGCCACCTCGGTTACCATTTCCTCGGTATTGCTTTCTACTTCCAATGTACAGGAAACTTACAACGAGGCTAACCCCAGTACGTTGAACCCGAACGCGATTGCCATTGGCCAGGTTGCGGAGTGGGACTTTGCCTTGGATTTGTCTCGGGCGCTGGTTAATACCAATTATTACTTCCGGATGATTAGGTCGGACGGCACATTGTTGAATGCTTATAGCAATTACCCGAGCCTGATCTTAAATATTCCCGTAAGCAATGAGCCGTATGCGCCTTACAACCTGGGCGCCAAAGCCAACATTGTCAACGGTTTGTACCGGGTAAACGTAAGTACGCCGACTTTGAATTTCAGCTTGTCGGATCCCGATGCTGCGGATACCGTTAAATACCGGATTCAAATTTCCGCCAACAGCAACTATTCGTCGCCGGCGGTTGATTACACTTCCGCTTTGCAGGCCCAAGGCCTGACCTCTTTCACTGTGGGCCAGGCGACCACTTCAGGCAGCAGTTATACTGCGGGTTTTCCAGGCCAGACTTTAGCGGACGGAAATTACTATTGGCGGGTGATGACTATGGATAGTAGTGGTTTGGTTTCTACTTATACTCCGGCAACCACGCTCACCCCAGCCTTCCAAGTGCAGGCCGTGACAAGAACCGTGACTTGGACGGGATCGGCGGGTACAGGCAATTGGGAAGATTTCGGCAACTGGAATACCAATATGGTACCTGGTCCCAATGACGACGTGGTGATTGATGCGAATGCGACAGTTAACATTAACGCTTCCACAACAGTTAAATCCGTGACCTTGGGCAATGCGGGCGGCACCAGTGCGCCGACTTTGAGCTTCAACTACGACGCGCTGAACAACGGCGCCTTGGTAACCACAGGGGACTTTACCATAAATCTGAATGCCATTTTAAGCCATTCCGCCAATCTGCTCGCCACAACGGGTACGGTGAATTTATATAGAATTAAATTGTCGGTCGGTAATAACTTGTGGGTGAATGGTTCCATCAATGCCGACTCCAAAGGTTTTACCAGCCAGCAGGGTCTTGGTGCGGGGACAACCAACAGCAACAACAA
>JAMDEL010000038.1 GCA_023487095.1 Patescibacteria group bacterium | reverse complement strand
AGCTGGAGAAGCGCATGCGCGAACTGGCCAAACAAAAACTGGCTTTTGAAAGGCAGGAGATGTCCACCGAAGAAGCCAGGGCCTACTTTAAGGAACGCGGCCAGACTTTTAAGGTGGAATTAATCGGTGATATTGAAAAATTTGGCACCACTGAAATGGACCAGATTGAGAGCCGGGAGACAGGCAAAGCAGAGGAGACAAAAGGCAAAGTTGAAAATGTGTCGTTGTATAAGACCGGGAATTTTGTAGACCTTTGCCGCGGCGGGCACGTGGAAAACACCTCGGAAATTAAGACAGACGCTTTTAAGCTGGATAAGTTTTCCGGCGCGTACTGGCGCGGCGACCAGAAAAATCCGCAGATGCAGCGGGTCTATGGCCTGGCCTTTTTAACCAAGGAAGAACTGCAGGCTTATTTAAAAATGGTGGAAGAGGCTGAAAAGCGCGACCACAAAGTTTTGGGCCAAAAGCTGGAGCTGTTTATGTTCCACCAGACTTCTCCCGGCATGCCTTATTGGCTGCCGAAAGGCGTGGTGCTATACAACGAGCTTGTCAGCTTCTGGCGCAAGGAGCACAAAAAACGCGGCTACCAGGAAATTGTCTCTCCCCTGCTTAACAAAAAAGAACTATATATTACTTCCGGGCACTTTGACCACTATTGGGAAAATATGTTCGTGGCCAATATGGGCGAGAACGAAGAGTACGGGGTCAAGGCTATGAACTGCCCCAATGCCATGCTGGTTTTCGGCAGCAAGCTGAGAAGCTACAAAGAATTGCCGTTGCGCCTGAGCGATACGGACCATTTGCACCGCTATGAATTGGCAGGCACTTTAAACGGGCTCTTTCGGGTGCGCGAATTCCGGCAGGACGATGCGCACGTCTTAATTACCGAGGAAATGATAGAGGAAGAGTACGAGCGCGTGTTTGAAATCACCCAGCTGTTTTACGGCATATTCAACATGAGTTTCCGCTACCGTTTGGGTACCAGGCCCGAAGGCTTTTTGGGCGATTTGGAAACTTGGAACAAAGCGGAGAGCTCGCTTAAGAAAATTTTGGAAAAATCAGGCAAGGAATACTTTATTGAGGAAGGCGACGGCGCTTTCTACGGCCCGAAGATTGACATTCTCATGAAAGATGCCCTTGGCCGTGAATGGCAAACGGGCACGATCCAGCTGGATTTTCAGCAGCCGAAAAGGTTCGGTCTGGAATACATTGCCGAAGACGGTAGCCGGAAAACCCCTGTGGCCATTCACCGCGTGATTTACGGTTCTTTGGAAAGGTTTATCGGCCTGTTGATTGAGCACTATGCGGGCGCGTTCCCGCTTTGGATTGCACCGGTACAGATTGCCATTTTGCCCATTTCAGAAAAACAGGCGGCTTATGCCGGGGAGATCCGCGACCGCTTGCTTGCTGAAAATGAAAATTTGCGTATTGAAGTGGACGCCCGGGGCGAATCCATTGGCAAAAAAATCCGTGAAGCCACCATGCAAAAAATCCCCTACCAGGTAATTTTGGGGCAAAAAGAAGCGGATGCGGGCGTTCTTTCGGTCCGCACCCGTGAAGGCGAAGATTTAGGGCAAATGGGGTTGCCGGAATTTATGGCCAGGCTTGAACAGGAAATCAAAACCAGAAAATAAAGTTATAAATGCAAAAGCGGGCGTTCCTCCTGGGACGCCCGCTCTCGTGTTGTACAGCTTGTTGTTTCGGTTGTCAGCGGTTGCGCCTGCGGCGCAACCAGTTCGGCAGCCTTGCAATCCCGAACAGGACGCCACCGGTGGCAAGGAGCCACGCGCTTCCTGGTTCGGGTACCGTTGAGGCAGTGCCGTTGTAGTCGAGGCCGTACGGCCCACCGCCCCGCTGATAAACCTCATAGCGGACACGAGCGAACCCGTTGGGATTCACCGCCGAGCTACCCATCCAGTTTTCACCGACTTCGCAGCCAATTTGGCCTGCTGCGCAGTGGCCATCCTGGAGAGGGTTTGGCGCCTTGAGGAGCAAGCCCAAAGGGTTGCTAAGGTCTTCCAGGTAAACGCCTGCGGTGTCGTCCGCAAGGACGTTGAGCGTCAGGTAGTAGGTACCGAGCGGCAGGACTTCAAAGAAACTTGCCGTCGGAGCGCCGGGGATCGCCGCGTTCGGCGGCGAAACGGTACCGGGGTTACCGGTGTTTGCGTACGAAATCCAGTGGCTTCCTGGAAACGCAGCCATCCACACGGGGTCTGGGTTAATGAGCACGTTGTTCCCAATCACCAGGTTGTGAAGGTTGAACTCATTCAGTCCGTCTCCCGAGTAGTAGCCGATCACGTCTGCCTGGGCCGCAAAGGCACCCAGGAGAATGATCAACAACAACAAACGTAGTCTATGCAATCTATGTCCTCCAATTGGACGTGTGATTTCACCCAGCTTTCTGGATGATGGTTTAATTTAAGCATAAAATCAACATTTTGTCAAGTCATAAGGAATAAAAAAAGAATGCTTTTTTTCAAGCATTCTTTTCGCAGAAAAGAAAATTTTAGGTCAAAATTCTTGCCCCGTAGGAGGTTATGGCAATGGTATGTTCAAAGTGGGCGGAAAGTCCGTGGTCTTTGGTCCGTATGGTCCAGCCGTCGGGGTCAAAATCCACAAAATAGTCATGTTCGCAGAGCATGGGCTCAATGGCCAAGACCATTCCTTCTTTTAGCAAGGGCCCTGTCCCCTTTTTGCCGTAACACGGCACGGACGGGTCCTCGTGTACATCGTAACCCACACCATGCCCCACCAAATCGCGCACCACAGAAAAACCTGCGGCCTCAGCCGTGGACTGAATGGCAAAACTGATGTCGCCTATGCGGTTGCCAGGCTTAGCCTGTTTAATGGCCGCATTCAGCGACTTTGAGGTGGTCTCAACTAATTTTTTCGCCGTCTCGTTGACCTTGCCAACTGGCACGGTTAAAGCCGTATCCGTATACAGTTTTTTGTATTCCATGCCGATATCCAGACCAATAATGTCGCCTTCTTTTAGCAAAGCCTCTTTGGATGGAATGCCGTGGACCACTACGGTATTTACGGAGGTGCACAGGCCCGCGGGAAAAGGGTTTTTCTTGCTGCCGTAGAATTTGAAACTCGGCCGGCCCCCGGCTTTTTCTATTTCACTTTCCGCAAATTCGTTCAATTCCCAGGTGGAAATACCCGGCCGGACCATTTGGGCGGTCTTGAGCAGGATCTCGTGGAGGATTTTTCCGCCCTCCGCGATGGTTTCAATTTCTTCCCGGGTTTTAATTGCGCCTTTTTTCATATTCTTGAAGCATATGCAGAATTTTTTTTCGCGCGCCCGCTATGGTGCCTAAAGAGGAAACGTTTTTGAACTCGTACTGGGATTTGAAAAATTTCACGACTTCCTTAATGTTGGTCTGGTAGTATTTGATGCGGTTCTTAAGCGCGCGGTCATTGTCATCGGGCCGCTTGCTGAACTTTGCAAAAAAATATTCTTTCCGGCTGGTCATGCGCCTGATGGTTTCCTTGAGCGGAATGGAGATGTACACGAACAGCGGGTTTTCCCGTTTTTCCTGTTTTAGCCATTTGGCAACCAGCTTGGCCTCACCAATCATTTTTGGCGTGCCGTTTAAAAGCAGTCCCTGTTTTTTCGGTACGGCCTGGATGCTGTCGTGCAAAATCTGCCTCACAATCTTTGTTGGGGTCAGCTTGCCTTTGTCCAGGGTTTGGTCCATCCGGTATTTCTTCTTAAGCTTCGGGTTTTGGGAAATGGCCCTTAACTCCCGGCCCATATCCAAGTCGTAGAGATGGTATTTTTTTGCAATAAAAGCCCCGTGCGTAGCTTTGCCCGAGGCGGGGTCTCCCAAGAGGATTATGTTCAGTGGTTTCTTTGGCATCAGACTCCCAAAACCTGGTTAATTTTTTGGCTGACCAATGCCACGGCCGGGGTGCCGTCCACCTCAAAAAAAGTGGTTTCGCCGTTCAAATAGTCCAAAACCGGCAGAGTAACCTCGGTGTATTGCTTCAGCCGCAGTTCAATGGCTTCTTCGGTGTCATCGGCCCGGCCTTCTTTTTCCGCGCGCAATTTGAGCCGCTTGAAAGTTTCGTCTTTGGGCAAGCTCAGATAAATAGTGACAAAATTTTTCCGCCCTTGTTTTTTCAAAAAATCCATTAAAAATTGGGCTTGGCCCAGGCGCCTGGGAATGCCGTCAAATATGACGCCCTGGTTTGCGGGCAGGGTCTTGAGGCGGTTTTCCGCAACCTTAATGAGCATGTCGTCGGAAAGGTAAACGCCCTTGTCAATAATATTTTTTACTTCGCGGCCAAAGTCGGTGTCCTGTCCTGCGGTTTCCCGGCAAATTAAGCCCATATCCCAATGAAAGAAATTTAATTTCTGAGCCAAAATTTTAGCCTGGGTGCCTTTGCCGCTGCCTTGCGGGCCAATGAAAAAAATCGTATTGAGTTCCATAGGTTTGGATTAATGCCTGAATTATACAGAAAATTTGGTTTTTTTTCAAATTGTGGTATAATAAGTAAAATTTCTACCAGAAGAAACAAAAAATTGTCTTGTGAATAATTTATTTTTTGAACTCACCATTATTTTAATCCTGGCCGGGCTTTTTGCGTTTTTAATGAGCCTGTTAAGGCAGCCTGGAATTATTGCCTATATCTTTACCGGCATTTTGGTCGGTTCTTTTGGCTACTACCGCCTGCATATGGGCGATGCGCTGCAGGGCCTGTCCCAGGTTGGCATTACTTTGCTCTTGTTTATGGTGGGCCTGGAGCTGGATATTTCTCAGCTTAAAAAAATCGGCAAGACAGCCCTTTATACCGGGGCCGGGCAAATTTTTATTACCAGCCTTTTGGGTTTTGGCCTGCTTAGGCTCTTGCATTTTTCTTTGGCGGCTTCCCTCTTTATTGCCCCGGCTCTGACTTTCGCTTCCACGATTATTATTGTTAAGCTGCTGACCGAAAAAAAAGAACTGCAAAGCCTTTACGGTAAAATAGTTGTCGGCATATTTTTAATGCAGGATTTTGTGGCCGTACTCATTCTCCTCGGCCTGGCCAGCATTTCTTCCGAGAGCTCCGGTCTATACTCCGGCTTGCCGGTGTGGACAAATGTGATTATGACCCTGGTCCGAGCTTTGGTTTTGGGCTTAATTGTGGCGTGGATGTCGGCTAAAGTCTTTCCGAAAGTTGTCAGGGTTATTGGCAAGTCCGAGGAATTGCTTTTAATTTTTTCTTTGGCTTGGGCCTTGGGCCTGGCGGCTTTTGTTTCTCTGCCTATTGTGGGCTTTTCCCTGGAGATTGGCGGTTTTCTAGCCGGATTGGCTTTGGCCAAAAGCGCGGTTCACTACGAAATCAGCGCGCGCATCAAGCCCCTCAGGGATTTTTTCATCATCATATTTTTTATTGTCCTGGGTTCCGGGCTGGAGCTGGGCAGCGTGTCCGGCATGCTCGGGCCTGCGGTTTTGCTTTCCCTGTTTGTACTGCTCATCAACCCGATAATCGTTATGCTACTTTTGGCCGCCCAGGGCTATAAGCCCAGAACGGGTTTCTTGGCGGGCGTGACCGTGGCACAGATTTCGGAATTCAGCTTGATTTTAGTCGCTATGGGCTACAAAATTGGCGCCCTTACCCGGGCGGAGGTTTCCCTGGTAACTTTTATCGGCATCCTGACTTTTGCCGCCTCGTCTTACATGGTGATAAATTCGGCCAAGCTTTATGAATGGCTCAAGCCATGGCTCCGTTATCTGGATTTTTTCAGGGGCACTGCGGAAAAGCATTTGGACATGACGGTTTTAAAAAATCATGTGGTCATAGTTGGCGGACATCGCATGGGCCGGCATTTGGTTGCCGCGCTGGTCAAGCAAAAACAGCCTTTTGTAATCGTGGATTTTAACCCCGAAATCGTGGAAGGCTATTTGGAAGCCGGTTATACCGCCGTCTGCGGCGATATTACGGACTCTTATATCCAGGACAGCGTAAATTTGAGCGACGCCAAAATGATTATTTCCACGGTACCGGACTTAAACAACAATATTTCCCTTTTGGATTCGGTAAAGCGGCTGAGCGCGGGCAAGAAGCGACGGCCCAAACTGATTTTCATTGCCCAGGATGAGGAAGAAATTAAGTATTTGTATAAGCAGGAAATTGATTATGTTATTTCCCCGCATTTTATGAGCGGCTTGCATTTGGCCAAAATTTTGGAGGACGACCACTCCTTCCGCGGCCTCAAAAAGCTCCGCGAAGGCCACCTAAAAATGATAAGATAAATTTGACAACTTTTTTCCGTCTGGTATATTTGTATTAATATGAATTTTAGAACTCAAAACGTCCGTGTCTGCGTTATTATCTCCGGCCTTGCGCGCGGTGTTTTGAAGTTGAATCTGGTGCCCTAAGCTTCTCGACTTTAAACCTCCGTCCGCAAGGCCGGAGGTTTTTGTTATACAAAGACCGAAAACCATCAGGAGGCGCATTAGCCATGTTTCGTCTGAAGTTGAATTCGGAGTCCCACCCTGAGCAGCGCAGAGCGCTCTACCTCGTAGCCTGGAAGTGCGGCTATAAAAAGCTGAAAAAGCGTGTTGGCTGGGAAGTAGAGTTGGTGCCCCGGAACGGAGTTTCCAGGCACCTGGACCAGGCACTCAGTGCCTTTTTCCGAAAGTCCCCCGCTGTGGGGAGTTGGGAGCAGGCGTAAGCAAAACCCCGGAGGAACGGAAAGCGGCCCTTGGCCGCCGCCCGTTCCTCCCAAACCTTGAAATATGTTAAAATGGTTTTATGAAATTATATAATACTCTGGGCAAGAAAGTTGAGGATTTTAAATCCATACAGAAGGGTGAAGTAAGCCTTTATACTTGTGGGCCTACGGTTTACAATTACGCGCATATCGGCAACTTGCGTACCTATATTTTTGAGGACTTGCTCAAGCGCGTTTTGCTATATAACGGCTACAAAGTAAACCATGCCATGAATATTACGGATGTGGGGCATTTGGTGGGCGATGGTGATGAGGGCGAAGACAAACTGGAAGTGGGCGCCAAGCGCGAAGGCAAGAACCCTTTGGACATCGCCAGGTTTTACACAGAAAAGTTCTTCCAAGATACCGATGCGCTAAATATCATTCGGCCAGATGTTGTAAAAACTGCCACGGAAACTATCCCCGAACAGATTGAAATAATAAAAATCCTCGTAGAAAAGGGTTTTGCCTACAAAGGCGAACAGGCCGTGTATTTTGATACTTCCAAGTTGGCCGATTACGGCAAGCTCTCCGGACAGAAACTTTCCGAAAAGTTGGCAGGCGCGCGCGAAGAAGTGGTGGTGGACAAAGACAAAAAAAATCCAGCGGATTTTGCCTTATGGTTTTTCCTAACCGGACGCTATCAGAATCACATCCTGCATTGGCCTTCGCCCTGGGGCAAAGGTTTTCCGGGCTGGCACATTGAGTGCTCGGCTATCTCCAGGAAAATTTTGGGCCAGCCGTTTGATATCCACTGCGGGGGCGTAGACCACATTGGCACGCATCACACCAACGAAATTGCCCAGTCAGAGGCGGCCTTTGGTTTGCCTTTGGCCAACATCTGGATGCACGGTGAATTCTTGCAGGTTAACGAAGGCAAGATGGCCAAGAGTGCGGGGACATTTGTCACTTTGCAAGACTTGATGGATAAAGGTTTCTCCCCGCTTGATTACAGGTATCTGTGTTTGACCGCACATTACCGCACCCAATTGAATTTTACCTGGGAAAGCGTCTTGTCTTCCCGAAATGCACTTGAGAAAATGTACCAGTTTGTCGTCTCTGGAAAACCTGGCCAGGTAGGCTGTGCAGAATATGAGCAAAAGTTTCTTGAACAAATCAGCGATGACTTGAACGTCCCACAGGCGCTGGGTCTTGCCTGGCAGCTGGTTGGCGACACGTCTTTGCCTGTGGAAGCAAGAATCAATTCCTTGCTTAAGTTTGACCAGGTTTTTGGCCTTAGGCTTTCAGAACCGCCCGCGCTATTTTTTAATGTCCAGGAAGACGCTAAATTGGCAGAGCTAGTGGAATTGAGGCAGCTAGCCAGAAAAGACAAGGACTTTGAGAGGTCTGACAGCTTAAGGCAAGAGATGGAGGCTTTGGGCTACGAGGTCCTAGATACTTCGGAAGGCCAGAAGATTAAGCGTAAAATCAGCCTTTAGGCCACAAGACGGCTCTAAGACCTTTAAAACAGCCCCAAAAGGCTGTTTTATTTGTCCACCGGTCATCTACCGCCTACCCACAATTTAGCCTCAAATAAGGCATTTTAGGCTATTTTTTGTTTTCGCCAATTGGGCTATAATGACTAGGAACCTATAAATTAGCTACTTGAATTTTAGATATGGCCGATAACCAAACCCTAGTCCGTTTGCCGCCCCAAAGCCCGGAAGCCGAAATCTCCGTTTTGGGTTCTTTGATGCTGGATAAGGATGCAATTGTAAAGGTTGCGGACGTAATTTCGCCCGAGGATTTTTACGATAACCGACACCGGTTGATTTACGAAGCCATGCAGTCGTTGTTTACGAAAAGCATTCCCATAGACATCCTGACCCTGACCAATGCCTTGGAGGAGAAGAAATCGTTGGACAAGGTTGGTGGGGGCAGCTATCTGACCGAGCTCATCAATTCCGTGCCTTCGGCAGCCAACGTGGTGCACTATGCTTTTATTGTCCGGAAGAAAGGCACCCTAAGAAGGCTGATTTCCACGGCCAGTGAGATTAATAACCTGGCTTATGACGACGACGCTGAGATTGACCAGATTTTAGACAAAGCGGAGTCGCAGATTTTTGGCGTATCCCAGCAGCATTTAAAACAAAATTTTGTTTCCATCAACAATATTCTTTCCGCGGCCAAGATTACCAA
>JAMDEL010000006.1:7981-9033 GCA_023487095.1 Patescibacteria group bacterium | reverse complement strand
AAGGTGGGAACAAAAGAACTGGGCCGCTCCGGCCTGACTCTGCAGGGCCAGAATTACGTGGGCAGTTTTTCAGTCAGTTCGGGCGACTTTAATCCCCAAACCGATACGGTCTATGTTTACGTCTGCGGTACCATAGCAGGGACATTTACGCCATAGCAGCAATTTTTCGGTTTCAAATTATCGCGATGAGTTTAATTTTGTGGTATAATAGGTTTAATATTTGATGAAAATGGAGAGGGGGTGAGCAGTTTGAAAAAAATTATCAAAAATGTAAATTGGCTCAAGGTTTCCCAGCTGGTTATGACCGCGGTTTTGGTGTTTGCTCCTCTCTTTGTGAGCGCGGCCGGCATTGTGAAATCGGATATCTGCGTCGGCGGCCTTAACTGTAACGCCGGCCAGGATGTCAACGGTTTGATTAAAACCGTTATTCAGTGGATGCTCGGCATTGCCTTTGGTATCGCAGTCTTATTCTTAATCATCGGCGGCTTCTGGTACATCACCTCCGGTGGTAACGAGGAAACTGCAGAAAAAGGCAAGAACACCGTAGTCAACGCGCTGATCGGTATTGTAATTATTGTTTTGGCGTTCGTCATTGTCAGCGTAGTGGCCAACCTGGTTGGCAGCGCGGGCGGCGGCGGAACTCCCCAGTAGTTTTTAAACCTTTGGGCGGAAAAGCATTTTCCGCCTCTTGGTTTGATAAATAAACTTTTCTTATGCGAATTTTTTCACAACTTAAGGTTGCTGCAAAAAAATATACCGCGGCGTTCGCGGTTTTAGCTCTGGCTCTGCCTGTTAAGGTTTTGGCTTCCGGTATTAGTTCCGGTTTAAGCGATGTCCGGGGTGAGTTCAGCGGGAGCACCGGCAGCTTGTTTATGGGCGCCCGGGATATTCCCGAGCTGATTGCGGCCATCATCAGGATTTTGTTGATGATTGGCGGCGCCATTGCCGTGCTGTTCGTGATTATCGGTGGCTACCAGTATCTGACTTCCGGCGGCAACGAAGAGGCTGCGGAAAAAGGCCGCAAGACTGTGACCAACGCGATAATCGGAATT
>JAMDEL010000006.1:0-7971 GCA_023487095.1 Patescibacteria group bacterium | reverse complement strand
GCGCGTTGACTACGGTGTAGTCGTGGTGGTGCTTTCCTGGGTAATCGTCAATGTGGTGGTAAACACTGTCGGCTAAAATTATATGCAAGTAATCTTTGCCCGAAAAGTTAAGCAGGGTTTTTATTCAAGTTTTTTGCTTTTGAATTTAGCCCTTTTCACCTTGGCCTCCAAGGCTTCTCTGGCTGCACTAAATTGTCCTGACGGCACAGAAGAAAAAGCCGGTATTTGCGTGCCAATCAACAACCAATCCGGCATTTTGGGCAGTAAAAATTTGGTTGAACTTATAACCAAATCCATAAACCTGCTGCTTTACTTGGGCGGCGCCATTGCCGTGCTGTTCGTGATTATCGGTGGCTACCAGTATCTGACTTCCGGCGGCAACGAAGAGGCTGCGGAAAAAGGCCGCAAGACTGTGACCAACGCGATAATCGGAATTCTTTTAATGGCTTTGGCCTATACCATAATCAACGTAGTGGTAGGCACTTTGGAAAAATAAGTCAGATATTTTAAAACCCCCGCCCGATTAATCGGGCGGGGGTTTTTAAAAGCGTTATTTCTGGATCTTGCCTTGCAGTTCCGGATGGTTTTTTTGGAATTCTTTTTGCAGCCTGAGTTCTTCCAACTCTTTTCTGCTTAAATTGTCCTCGGCCTGCATGCGCTCCCTTTCCGTGGTGCCCTGTTTTTTAACAGTTGCCCGGGTGGTGCCGCCTTGCGTGCTGGTTTCCAGGTCAACAGCCCCGGTTCTTTCCACGGTCCTGAGGGCCTGGTCTTGTCTCTGGGTGTTTTCCCTTTCCTGATCCTGCTTCATCCTAAGTTCTTCCTGTTTCAGTCTTAAGGCTTCCCTTTGCATTTGTTCAATATGTCTAAGCCGCTGCTCCTCTATCCGTGCGTTAATTTCCGCCTGTCTTTCGCGGTGCCGGTTGCTTTCTCTGGACATGTCAGTCATGGCTCCGGTAACTTTGCCCACTTTATCGGCCCAGTCTCCGGCTTGCGCTTTCTGCTCCATTGCGACACCTCCGCCAAATAAGGCCATACCCGCAGTTGCGCCTCTAACAAGCTTGCCGAACTTACCTGTAAAAAGACCTTTTTTCTGTTTTGGCTTATCTTCAGGAGCTTTAAAATCCGCTCCTTCAGGCGTCATACCATATTCTTTAGACATAAATTTGATATATTTTAATGCTCTTTCAAGCACTTGATAGCTTGTTATAATTATAGCAGAAAAGCGTATACTTGTCAAGATATTTTTAAAATGGTAGAATTATCTGGCTGATTTGAAAGATTTCGGGCAAGTGACGGAACTGTCTCCCGTTGAATACTGTATTGCAGTTTTCAAGGGGCAAGCATGGTTACCCCGTAGTATAATTGTGTAAACTGGGGATGTGGCGGAATTGGCATACGCGCTAGCCTTAGGAGCTAGTTCCCGCAAGGGATTGTGGGTTCAAGTCCCACCATCCCCACCAAAGTATAAGGGTAGGCCGCTCGTTTTATTACGGGACGCGCTAGCCTTAGGAGCTAGTTCCCCAAAAGGGACTTATGGGTTTAGGTTCCTCCTTGCCCGCCGGTAGAGAGTGTTGAGCAGAGCAATAAAATGGGATATAATTTACTAACTTGGAATTAAAATAAAGCTCATGGGAAAATTTATAAAAAATATTTTAATCATTTTAATCGGCTTCCTGATTCTCTCCCAGGTTTTCGCGTTGTTTCAGACTGACACCAAGAGCAAGGAAGTTAAAATTTCAGATATCGTTAATCTGGTTGACCAGGAAAAGGTGGACAGCCTCTCCGTGACTGACAATCGGGTCACGGCTAAAGTCAAAGACAGTGATACCTTGGAATATGCCAGCATTGGCCCGAACACCAACATTTATGAAATTTTGGACCGCTTCGGCCTGGCCAAAGACAAAATCCGCAAAGCTAACATAGAAGAAAAGCCGGCCGGCGCCTGGAATAATTTCGCTTACTCAATCTTGCCGTTCCTTTTGCCGTTTGCCTTAGTTACGCTGGTGATTTATTTTTTTATGCGCCAAGTCCAAGGGTCAAATAACCGCGCCATGTCCTTTGGGCAGAGCTCGGTCAAACTTTCTGATGAGCGGAAGAACAAGGTAAAGTTTGCGGATGTGGCCGGAGCTAAAGAGGCCAAAGAAGAGCTTAAAGAAATAGTGGAATTTTTACGTTTGCCCCAGAAGTTTTTGTCTTTAGGCGCAAAAATCCCCAAAGGCGTTTTGCTTTTGGGCAGCCCGGGCGTGGGCAAGACCATGTTGGCGCGCGCCGTAGCCGGCGAAGCTAATGTGCCTTTCTTCCATATTTCCGGTTCCGAATTTGTGGAAATGTTCGTGGGCGTGGGCGCTTCGCGCGTGCGGGATTTGTTCCGCAAGGCCAAAAAAAACGCCCCGTGCATTGTTTTTATAGATGAAATTGATGCCGTGGGGCGGCAGCGCGGAGCGGGTTTAGGCGGCGGTCACGACGAACGCGAACAGACTTTAAACCAGATTTTGGTAGAAATGGACGGTTTTGAAACTGATACCAACGTGATTGTGATGGCTGCGACTAACCGGCCGGACGTTTTGGATCCGGCGCTCTTGCGCCCCGGGCGTTTTGACCGCCAGGTAGTTTTGGATTTGCCGGACATTAAGGACCGCGAGGCAATTTTAAACGTGCATGCCAAAAATAAGCCCTTAGCCAAAGATGTGAACATGCGGAAAATTGCCGAACGCACGCCGGGTTTTTCCGGCGCTGATTTGGCCAACCTGCTGAACGAAGGCGCGATTATGACTGCGCGCAGGAATAAAAAAGAAATTGGCGAAACCGAGCTCAAAGAGGCTGTGGAAAAAGTCATGCTGGGGCCTGAACGCAAGAGCCACATTCTTTCTACCGAAGAAAAAGAAATTACTGCTTACCATGAAGCCGGGCATGCTCTGGTAGGTACGGTTCTGGCACATTCCGATCCTGTGCACAAGGTTTCCATTATCTCCCGCGGCCGGGCTGCAGGTTACACCATGAAATTGCCCATTGAAGACAGGCACCTGCAGACCAAGAGCAGCTTTTTAGACGAGATTGCGGCTTTGCTTGGCGGCTTTGCGGCCGAAAAATTAGTTTTTAGCGAATTGACCACGGGAGCTTCCAATGATTTGAAAGTGGCGACTGCCATGGCCAGAAAATTGGTCATGACTTACGGCATGAGCGAAGAGCTTGGCCCGATTGCCTTTGGCGACCACCACGAAATGGTCTTCTTGGGCCGGGAAATTTCTGAGCAGAAAAATTACAGCGAAGAAGTTGCCAAAAAAATTGACCACGAAGTTTCCAAGATCATGCACCAAGGCCTGACCACGGCTGAGGAGAATTTGAAAAAATACCGCACACATTTGGATGCGATTGCCAAGAGGCTGGTGGAAGAAGAAACTTTGGAACAAGAGCAGTTCAATGAAATGGTGAAAGATATTATGCCGAAAGAAAAACAAAAGCAGGCAGCCCCGGCAACCGAAGCGGCTCCCGCTCCGGCAGCCTAAAAAGTTTAGCAGGCATGAATATAAAATATGGAAATGTTTGACCGAGTAGTCAGAAAAGCTTTGGAGTTTTCTCTCGCGCGTTTTGATTGGTGGCTTCTGGTGCTGCTCCAAGCCGCCGGGTTTTTTTCCGTGGGCTGGGCTTTTAGGAAGCTTGGGGCTTCTCCAGAGCTGGCCTATATCCCGGTTTTTGGCTTCTTATTCGCGTCTCTGGCCACGACCCGGCTTTGGTTGGAAATTCAAAGCCAATATGAAGACTGGGAAAAGCTGAATAAAAATGTGCCCAGGTTTTCTTCGGTGGAATTTTGGCGGTTGTCGCTGGTTTTAGGCGGAACCATGGTGGTTTTCGGGGCGGTAGAGTTTATTTTAAGAAGCTTTGTGCCGGGTTGGACATTTAGGATTTTAGCAACCAGCTTATGCCTGGTGTATTTTTTGGGGGTGCAGCTTTTTTGGGTAATATTTAGGAAAGGTGTCCGCGATTCCATCAGCCTGTCCCTGGATTTGTGGCTTAAGCGCGTCCAAGTGCCCGCAGTTTGTTCTTTGGTCTTAATGTTGGGCAACAGCTTGGCTTTTTATCTGGCCAAAACGGGCCTAAGGCCGCTTGTAGCAGGGGGGTTTTCAGATTTGGGGAGTTCTGCTAAACTATGGCTATTGGCAATGTTTTTCCTGCTTTTATCGGTTGGAATTTTAGTCTGGCTCAACAACTTTTTGGTTATCGGGTTTTTGGAGTTTGTGCGTACTCAGAAAGGCAAAAACCAAAAAGCGGCTGAGAGCCCGGCCTTCCTGGCCATACCCGGAAAATAATATTTGGACGGTTAGCTCAGTTGGTAGAGCATCTCTTTGACGTAGAGAGGGTCAGAGGTTCGAATCCTCTACCGTCCACCAGAGTTTAAAATTAAAACTATAAAGTCAAAATTACAATTTAAAATTCAAAGCCCAGTTTAAGTTTTGAGTTGTAGTTTTGAGTTTTGGGCCAAGCACATGCCTAATCTCAATAAAGCCGAAATCGAAAAAGTCCTCCAAACCCCCATAAATAACCCGGACCTGTACATGTCCGCTTTCACCCACCGGTCTTACCTGAACGAAAACCGGTCTTTCAGCCTGCCCCATAACGAACGCCTGGAGTTTTTGGGCGATGCAGTTTTGGAACTGGCTGCCACTGAATATCTTTTCAGGAATTATCCGCACCCCGAGGGCGAACTGACCAATTTCAGAAGCGCGCTCGTCAACTATAAAATGCTTTCGGAAATTGCCCGGCGCCTGGGTTTGGAAAAATACCTGCTTATGTCCCGGGGCGAAGCCAAAGACATTGGCCGCGCCAGGCAAGTCATACTGGCCAATTGCATTGAGGCCGTCATTGGTGCTATGTATTTGGATTCCGGCTACCAGGCCTGCACCAATTTTATCGGCCGTGAAATACTCGTGGAGCTGCCCAAAATAATTGAAGGCGAGACGTATTTAGACCCCAAGTCGCGCCTTCAGGAATTGGTGCAGGAGAAATCCGGCATTACGCCAACCTACGGCGTAGTCTCTGAGACCGGGCCGGACCACAACAAGACTTTCGTGGTGGCGGCCTTTGTTGGTAACGATGAGGTTGGGCGCGGCGAAGGTCCGAGCAAACAGGAGGCGGAAATCGCGGCTGCGGAAAATGCGCTCAACAATAATAAATTTTAATCAGCCAGAAGTTCCTGAAACAAAAATAAATGCATTTAAAACGGTTAGAAATTCACGGGTTTAAATCTTTTGCCCACAAAACCACCATGGAATTTTCCAAGGGGATTATTGCCATTGTGGGGCCAAACGGCAGCGGTAAAAGCAACGTGGCTGACTGCTTGCGCTGGGTTTTGGGCGAACAGTCCGCCAAGCTGATGCGCGGTAAAAAAGCCGATGACGTAATTTTCGCAGGCTCGGACAAGAAGACCCGGCTGGGTTTTGCCGAAGTGGCCGCGACTTTTGACAATAGTGACCGCCGGATTCCCGTGGATGCACCTGAAGTCAGCATTGGCCGCCGCGTGGACCGGAGCGGCAACAGCGAATATTTAATCAACGGCCAGCAAGTCAGGCTTTTGGATATTGTAGACCTGGTCTTAAAGAGCAATATCGGCACTTCCCGGTATACTGTCATTGGCCAGGGTACGATTGACCAGATGGTGCTTTCCGGCGCCACGGAAGTTAAAAGCCTGGTGGACGAAGCCAGTGGCGTGAAGAGCTATTATATCAAGCGCGACAAATCGCTCCGGCGCCTGGAACAGACCGCGCAGAATTTGATGCGGGCCGAAGACTTAATAGCGGAAATTGAGCCGCGTCTAAAAAGTTTGCGCAGGCAGGCCAAGAAGATGGAAGCCAGGACAGAAATTGAACAGGAGCTGAAACTGCTCCAGCGGGAATATTTTGGCAAGACGTTCTGGCTGCTTAAAGAACAGATAGATTTTTATGAAGCCCAGATCAGCAGCTTGTCTGCAGAGCGCACAAGGTCGGAAAACCAGCAGAAAACTTTAAGACTTGAGGCTGAAGAACTGGAAAAAGGCAATCACGGCCAGTTGGAGAAGTATCGCGGCATTCAGCAGCATTTGGAGCATCTGCAAAAGCAAAAAAACAAGATTTTGGAAGAGTTAAGCCTGGTCCGGGGCAAGATGCAGGGCCAAAAAAGCGGCGTTGCCGGCGACCCCAAAACTCTCCAGGTGGAAATCCACACCCTCTCCAAAAAAATTGAAGAGATAACAGAGCAAATCCATAAAACCCAGCACGAGCAGGCAGGACTTAAATCCCAGGTGGCCGGGCAGCAGCAGCTGCTGGCTGATATAAAAGCCAAGCTGGCTTCGCTTTACAGCCAAGCACAAGGCGGCATGGGCCAAATGGACTGGAGCGGGTTTGAGAAAGAATTTTTGGATTTGGACCGGTTGGTTGGCGAGTTTTACAAAAACCTGGAAGAAAACCGGCCTTGGCAGGAAGTCCAGGCCGTAGCAGTGGGCTTAAGGCAGCAATTCTATAAGTTTAAGGAGGTGGTTAAAAGTTCTGTCTTGGATCCCCATCGCATTAACCAGGTGCAGCAGCAGATTGCCCTGATGCAGAATGAAAAAGAAGAGGTAGACCAGGCGCTGCATAATTTGCAAGTCGGGCTGTCTAAAACCGAAATCTACCTGAATTTCCTCCACAAGGACCAGGAGAGCCTGGAACAGCAGAAATTGCATTTTGATTTGGAACTCAAAAAGGCCGCCAGCCATTCCCTGGATGAATTTTTGGAAGGCATGCTGGAAGAGGAAGGGCGCTTAAAAAAACAAGTGGATGCGCTCGCTAGGGAGATTTTAGAGGTTGAAGATTTGTTTAAGAAACAGCAAAGCGAACAAAGCCAGCTGCAGAAAAATCTTCATCGGATAGAAATGTCTTTGCGCGACCAGCAGGACGAGCTTTCCAAAATCAAGGACAAGATTTCCGGCCTGTCCGTGGAGAAGGCCAAGTACGATACCCAGATGGAAGTTTTGGCCGAAGAGGTCAGGCGGATTTTGGGCCAGGAGACTTTCATTAACATTGGCGAGGCGAAAATCGAAAGCCGGACGCCGGATTTGGAGAACCGCATCCAGCGCCTTAGGAACCAGCTGGAGATGATTGGCGGCATGGACGAACTGACCCTAAAGGAGTACCAGGAAACGGAGGCGCGCTATACCAGCCTTTACACCCAGGTGGAGGATTTGAAAAAGTCTTTGCAGGATTTACGGAATATTATTGACGAACTGGACGAGCATATTAAGGTAAAATTCAACGAGGCTTTTCATCGCATTAATGAAAAGTTTGAACAGTATTTTAGGATTTTATTTAACGGCGGCCGGGCATATCTTACAGTCATTAAAAACGAGGAGCAGAAAGCCGAAGCTGCTGAGGAAGAGAATGCCGAGGAGGCGGCAGAAACTGGCCAAGGCATGAGGCCAGAAGAAAAAATTGTGGCCAAATATGAAAAAGGCGCTTCCAATATTGTGGGTATAGACATTAAGGCTACTCCACCCGGTAAAAAACTTTCTTCCATCCAGGCACTTTCCGGCGGGGAGAGGAGCCTGACTTCTATTGCCTTGCTTTGCAGCCTTTTAACCTGCTTCCCTTCGCCTTTCGTGGTACTGGATGAGGTTGATGCCGCCTTGGATGATGCCAACACTATCCGTTTTGGGCAGATTTTAGGTACGCTCTCCGGGCAGACACAGTTTTTAACCATAACCCATAACCGCGAAACCATGGCACAGGCCAATATTCTTTACGGCGTGACCATGGGCGATGACGGCGTGAGCAAATTGCTTTCCGTTAAGTTGGAGCAGGCCAAGGCTTTTGCCAAATAAATTTTATGATTGAAAATATTATCGCCGTACTCACGGGTTTTATAATTCATACCATTTCCGCCTTTGGCTACGTCGGTGTTGCCGCGCTTATGGGTATTGAAAGCGCGTGCATACCCCTACCGTCTGAAATTATTGCGCCCTTT
>JAMDEL010000030.1 GCA_023487095.1 Patescibacteria group bacterium | reverse complement strand
CCCAAAACCAAGATCAAGACACAGAAAACCAGGTTATTGAGTACGACAACTCCTCAGTTGATGCACATTCATCCAATCAGGGGCTGACCGACACTGGCAACGAGGATGCGTCAAGCCAGGATCTTGAGCCTGAGGTTGAAGCTACGACTGACACCGAAACGGACACGTCAACTGAACCTGCTGACGGTGAAGAAGTTGAGGCTGCCGAAGACACTGTTGCGACAGACTCAGCAAGCCAAGCGGCTGGGGTGCAGGCCGGCGCAGCTTCCGGTAACGGGGCAGCAGCAGCCGAACTGCTTAAAGTTAGCACGTTGGGTGACAGCGGCGAACAAGAAAACCTGTCTGACGCTGAAACTGAGGTTGAAACCGGGGAAGGGTCCGGCGTTGCTGCCACAGGTTCGGGCGGCGCTTCGTTTGGGAATGGCCTCAATGCTTCCGGCGGAAACGGAGCGGCTGGCGGGGCCGGTTCTGGTTCTTCTGGCGGGAGTGTCCAAGTTAGGGGCGGGGCCAATGGAATAAGGGGTACGGTCAGTGCTTTGGGTACGGCTGATCAGGGGTGGACAGGTGGTTTACAGATGCCTGCTGGCTATCCAGCTTCGGGCGGCCTGCAGATGCCCGATACTGCCGCAAGCGAAGACCAGGCGGCTACCCAGGCTGGAGCAGTTGCCTACAAAGTTAAGAAAGGCGACACGCTTTGGTCGATTGCAAAGAAACACTACGGTGACGGTAAGAAGTGGCGCAAAATTTTAGAAGCCAACTTAGACAAGGTCAGGGACCCAAAAAAACTAAAAATTGGCACTGAACTTGTCATCCCCAAAATCTGATGTTATTATTAGATGACCATAGCAAGAATTAATTGAAAAAAAACATGAGTGAACAAAATGAATTTAAAAATCCAGCCGTATCCTCGGAACAGCCGGCCGGCCTAGGACCAAAGAGTGCCCCGGCTTTTATGGATAAGTATCTTTTGCCGGTTTCCATTCTGGTTGCCGGTGTGCTGGTTGCAGGCGCTTCTTTGTATAACACCAAGGTGATGCTTCAGAATTGGGACACGGGTGCCACTAAAGGCAGCAGCCAGACTGCCCAGCAGTTGGCGCCTTCAGCCGGCACTCAGGGTACGGCGCCGACTGCACCGACGGTGGTTCCAGATGATTCTAAGCCCGTTCAGGTTCCAGACCGCGCTGACCAGCCAGTAATCGGCAAAAAGGACGCCAAAGTGACAATCGTGGAATTTTCCGATTTCCAGTGCCCGTTCTGTGAACGGTTTTATAAAGAGTCATATGGCCAAATTAAATCCAAATACGTAGATACCGGCAAGGCCAAAATTATTTTTAGGCATTTCCCTTTGAGCTTCCACCAGAACGCGCAAAAATCCGCTGAAGCAGCAGAGTGCGCCAACCGCCAGGGCAAGTTTTCGGAATACCATGACCTGCTTTTCAACAACAGCCAGTCCGACGGTACCGGCCTGAACCTACCTGACCTAAAAAAATATGCCGACCAGTTGGGTTTGAATAAAGGTACTTTGGGTTTTGGCAAAAATAGGTTTAACGACTGTTTGGACAAGGGAGAAGCAGCGGACGTGGTCAACAAGGACATTGCCGAGGGTACTGCCTCCGGAGTAACTGGAACCCCGTCTTTCTTCATAAACGGCAAAAAGGTTGTGGGTGCCCAGCCATACAGCGTGTTTGAGACTGCCATAGAAGCGGCTTTAAAATAGGCTTGATTTTAAAACCCCGTTGCCTTTTTACAGGCAACGGGGTTTTTTAAAGCTTAATTTTTTCGGAGTTTCTGCCAGGCAGCAGCGGCTATGAGAGAGCCTAAAGCGACCAGCCCGATTGCTAGGTTTTCGGTCGGAATCTTCGTTTTCGCATCCGTATCCATTATATTTAAGGAAATTTTGGCGCCCGCTGCAATTTGAGTACCTTTTTCCGTTAGTGGGTGGCTAACAACCGAGATGGTGATCCTTTGGTTGCCTGTTTGGCGTTGGTTTTGTGCGGTCATTTCCACTGAAACTTTTTTAGCTCCGCCCGGACTGAGGGTAAAAACCGGCGCGCTTATTCGGATAAGGTTTTGGAAATCGTCAGCAAAGATTTCAAAAGCCTGAACCTGGTTGTCCGGGTTGCTGACCGTAAAATATGCGGCCCTGGCTTCTCCCGAACCGGTTTTAATGTACAGGCTGGACGGCGAAACCGCAAGTCCAGTGGCACTGGCAAGGCTTGGCAGGGAAAAGATAAGGCACACTGAAACCCATAATAGGCGCATAAAAGACATTTTGGGCTATTGGGCTGCTTGAGCCCAGAAAATAATCTGACCCTGTTTTTTTCCGGAATCCGGGTAGTTGTCTGGGATTGATAATTGTGCGGCAACGCCATTTTGGGCTCCTGCGTTGAGTTGTGTCTGGTATTTGTTCCAGGGCAGGGTTCCTAGCCTCAGGTTGTCTTTAAACACACTATCGCCGTCTACCACAGCCTGCACATTGAGCGCTTTGCTGCCGCTATTCTTTAACATAAGGTTTTTATTGGATTGCATGCCGGCTGACAAATCCCCAAAATCCAGGCTACCCGGGTCTACGCTGAAAGAAATATCCGGCTGGGGTGGCGGGGGGTTATTGTTACTTCCAAGTATTCCCGTGACATTAACATTTAAAGTTACGTTGGAATTTGTCGGGCTGCCTATTTTAAGCAATGCGGAATTGGTGCGGACATACCCCGCCTTTTGGGCAAAGATCCGGTAGTAGCCGTCTGCGCCGCTCACGCTAGCCTGGCCTTGGTTCGTCGTATTGGCAGTGGTTGCTCCAAAATATACAGTCGCTTCAGGCAGCGGTTGCCAGCCAGTGGTGTCCATAAATTCTATTTTTGCAGTGGCGCTTTGTCCTGAGGCAACACTAGTGTTGTCCAGGGTTAATCGGGTTATTTTATCATCCCAATTGCCGAAATACCACAGGACTTTGTCGTTGGCCTTAAGTTGGTAATCTGAGGCGCCTACATCCGGAGCCGCCAGGTTTACAGCATATTGCCAGCCTACTAAGCCCGCGGCAGTATCTGTGCCAATCTGGTTAAGATAGGGACCGTATTGTGTGGTCTGAATGTTGTATGTGTAGCCGCACTGGCTGGATGCGTTTCTCACAACGTCCAGGGCCGTAATCGCGGTTATGCTGCCTTCACAGACAGTTTCATCTTTGCCTTCAATCCTGAAGGTGACTGTTGGCGAAACCTGTGCAGCCATAATTTTTAGGGGCAAAGTTTTTCCTGAAAGCGCAATTAAAGCATATGCTGTGGTTACCGGAGTAAAGCCGTCCTCGGAACCGCCGGGTGAGCCGGCAAACCATCCGGCCTGGTTTTGCGTGCTTTCCAGGTAGGTGATGGGGTTGTTTGAGCCCACACTCCAGGTTTCCGGTCCAATGCCCGCCGCTGTAAGCGCCCAAACCACCCAGGCCGTTGAGGCCGTGTTGGCTTCAGTGTCAAAGGCCGGACTGGAAAGGAAGCCGCCCGAGTCTTTTTGGTTGCCTTTTAGGAATTGCAGCGCGGCTTGGATTTTCGGGTCGTTCTTGTCTGTGCCAGCTGCCAGGAGGGAAACAATAGCCGCGGCTGTCATGTCGCTGTCACCGGGGGCGCTAACCGCATAACCCCAGCCGCCATTTGCGGCCTGATGGGTCAGAATGAAATTTTTTACGTCACCTTCTATTTGTCCAGTTTTCGGCTCGCCAGCGCTGATTAAGGCCAAAAGCCCGAAAATATCGTCATTTATGGCAGCGGAGTCGCCTAACTGGTTGTCACTGTAGAAACTCTTAAGCTTGGCCACGTAGTCTTCGCTGCCAAAAGTTTTCGGGTCTTTGCCCGCAGCGGTCAGGGCCAGGATGGGCGCGGCGTAAGAAATGGCCTGGCCGCCCGAAACGGTTGCCAAATGGTCTAAAGCCGGGGAATTTTCCCCGGCAGCCAGGAGAGCCATGGTTGTCCAGGGGTTTTGAGTCTTGTCCGCCAAATAGCTTTTAGCTGAGGCTGGGTTAAAGGCCGCCTCAGAAGGCAGGGGCACGATTGCTCCGGCCAGCGGAGACAGGAGTAAAAGGTAGATTAGAATTTTTTTCATCTTCGTATTTTCTTTGTCCTTTATCCTGCCTGGGGAGAAAGGCTCTGTTTAATAATAAAAAAACCTTCCAAAACAGGAAGGAGATTTAGCCATAAAACCAGTTGGTTTTACAGGCTTTCCTGCTCGGGATTGCGTTTTTAAAAAACGCATTACCTAACGACCGGACTCTCCCGGAAAACCGGGATTTACCGTTGCGGCACAGTGTCGGGATCGTTCCGCTAAGCTGCGGAACCCACCGAACTTCCATAGGTAAGGGTATGTTTTTTACGTGCTGATTGGTAGCTTATGCTGTTTTAAAAAAAATGTCAAATAACAGTTTTCCTCAGGTCAGGAAAACATTTTTTCCAAGTCTTGGGTTTGGTTTATATCCTGGGTTTTAATTAGCCTGACAAAGTAGTGTTTGGCAAGCTGGTTCAGTTCGTCTTCAATTTCCCGGTCTAAAGCGTAAGGGGATATCCAGATGCTGTTTTGCCATTTTTTAAAATGCAACTGCTTCAGTTTGGCCCTGAGCACGCCCCGGACTTTTTTTTGTTTTTCGGGAATGTCAAAAATTACCAACTTCCAGATGCCGTCCTTTTCCGGATTGACCCGGTTGAAGATTTTTCTGCCTTCTTCTGAAAGGGTAAGCACGATGCCTTTGTTGTTTTCCTGCCGGTCCAATAGCTCGTGGTCTAACAGTCTGTAAATGTTGTTGTAAAAATCTTTATAGGGAACCTTTATGCCCAAAGCCTTATAGAGTTCCCGCGTGGAGATTCCGGGGTTCCTTGAAACATGTTCAAGAATTTCAACAGTTTGTTTGTTGTATATTCTGGCCATAAAGTATGTTTGTGAGTGACCTTTTTATTATACAGCTTATAATTTTAATTTCAAGCGCCTTACCTGGCAAAAAAGTATAATAAATTCAGCAAAAGCTTGAAAAACAAGGTAAAATAGTTTATATTGAATTAGCAAGAATTCAAGCGTGAAAAATATACTAAAAATACAAATCGCAGCGGTTACTATTCTAAGCCTTTTTTTTGGAGTGCTTGGTTTCGTTACGGCCAAAGAGCCGATTGCGGCCAATAACCCTCTGTTGCCGGCTGTGGCAGAGACGCTCCCTTCAAAGACTTTGCCGGTTTTAATTAAGCCTCTGAATTCCGGTGTTTTACCAAAAGAGGGGTTCTCCCTCCAAGGTGCAAACGCGGCAGGCTTACTGCCGGCATTTCAAATAGAATCAGGGTATGCGGAGAGCTTGCAAGGGGCTGCGCATATCACTTCAATACCTAAGCAGGCAGAAGCTCTGTCTTTGGCCCTCAGGGTGGCGCCGGTGCGCTTGGTTGTCAGTATGAGTAGCGCGGAAAGTTCGCCGTCCCAGATTTGGGCTTCCGGTACAGCCTCACCTGGGTTTCCGGCAATTGGCCAGGCCTTAGTCCCGGCCGCACTCCTGTTTTCTGCCTTTGTTGAAACGGGGGTTGGCAGGCTGAGGAAGGAGCCTGGAAACAACGTGAATAGCCGTGATTCTTTTGTCTTTGCCAGTTTTTTTCAAACACGCAAAGTCTTAAGATGTTGATTTTCGGGAAGCCTGTCTTTTAATCAATAATTCATAACAACATGTCACCTAAGATAATATCTGAACAAACTGGAGAAAAGCCCCAAGGAGAAATTATGGCAGCCCCTGAAGAAGTAACGGTTTCCGAGACAGAAGGTGTTTCCGCAGACAATAAGCCAAAATCACCTTGGCTATTTGTAATCATTATTGTTATTGTCTTGGCCGGAGTCGGGTTGATTTTCAAGGACCGGATCAAGTCTGGGCTTGAAGGCAAAACCCCGGCAGTTTCCGGCTACCAGGCTGTATTCTTAAGCAACGGCCAGGTGTACTTTGGGAAACTCTCTGATGCCAACGATACCTATGTCACCCTAAAGGATATTTATTACCTGCAAGTCGTGCAGCAACAACAACAGTTGCAAGGCCAGCAGGCCGCGCCCGGCCAACAGCCCCAGGTTTCCCTGGTTAAGCTCGGCAACGAGCTTCATGGGCCTGCGGATATTATGAAAATCAACCGCAGCCAAATTCTGTTTTATGAGGATTTAAAGTCTGACAGCCAGGTGGTGAGGGCAATAAAGGATTATGTGCAAAAGCCCGCAGCACCCGAAGCTCCCCAGGTTCAAACACAGCCGGCGCCGGCTCCCCAAACTCAGCCGATCCAGCCAACACCCGTTCCGACTGGAACCCCAGCCCAATAGAAAAAATCAAAAACCCCCTCAACTTTGAGGGGGTTTTTATATAGTTTCAGTCTTAGGCGATTGACTTTACCAACTGGTCAAAAATCGCCGGGTGTTGGACGGCCAGTTCCGAGAGGGTTTTGCGGTTAAGACCAACTCCTGACTTTTTCAAAACCGGCGCGAATTTGCTCCAAGTAGTGCCGTTTTCCCTTAAGGCCGCGCCTAAGCGGATGAGCCATAAGGCCCGCATGTCGCGTTTCTTGTTTTTGCGGTCCCGGTAGGCGTAAGAATCAGCCTTTAAAAGGGCTTGCCTGGCATAAACAAAATTGGTTGAGCGGCGGTTGGAAAAACCTTTGGTTCTTTTAAGTAGATTTTTTCTGCGTTTGCTGGCGGCTACTCCGCGTTTGATTCTGGTCATAGTTTAGTGTACAGCTTGGTTGACTGTCTTGGTTATTTGTAAGGAATTAAAGATTTTAGCTTGTTGCTGGATTTGTGCAGTACCAGGTCGCGCCGTTTATTTTTAGTCGTGCTGCCGCTTTCCCGGGAATTAAAATGGTCCTGTCCGGTGCTGCGGGAAATAAGCTTGCCGCGCTTGGTTTTTTTGATTCTTTTGGCTGTCCCTCTGTGGGTTTTGACTTTAGGCATACTGATTGTTGATTCGATTATTAAAAAGTAAAGATTATTTTGCGCTTGCGACTACTACAGAGAAGGTGCCGCCCATCCTTTTTAAGGGAATTTCAATGCGGTGGGGGGCTTCTATTAGCTTAAGGAATTTTTCTAAGTTTTGCCTGGCCAGATCCCCGAATGCCTGTTCCCGGCCGCGCATCCTGAGTTCCAGCCTGACCAGGTCGCCGTCTGTCAAAAATTCCGAAACTTTTTTGGCTTTTATGCTCATGTCGTGGTCGGAAATCCGCATGCTGATCCGGATGGTCTTGACCTCGGTTTTTTTGGCATTTTTCTTCTGCAGGCTTTCAGCCTTCTTTTGCTGGTACTTGAATTTGGCAAAATCTATGATTTTGACCACGGGAGGGGAGGCGTGGCTGGCAATTTCAATCAAATCTAGCCCGTGTTCCTGGGCCAAACGCAGGGCTTCGCCAAGTTTCATTATGCCAATCTGCTCTCCGGCTTCATTGATTACACGAACTTCCGAAGCGGTGATTTGATGATTGACTCTGGTTTTTTGCAAGTTTTGTCCTTAATTTTATTCCCTTCCTAAACTATAGGGTATTTAGGGGAGAGAAATTAGCTTAAAAATTATAGCTTTTTTCAGCTTTTTTGTCAAAGGTTCTTTAGAAGAGGCCGATTATGGTGGCCGCGCCCGAAATTATCATTAGCCAAGTCGCAATCCAGCCCAAAGCCCTGGTCCAAGACCCGGCTTTGTGCCTGCCCATGATTTTATCGCTGCCTGCAATTTTGACAATCTGAATAAGGACGACTGGAGCCACTAAGCCGTTTAAGACAGCCGCGTAAATTAGGGTTTTAATCGGGTCTATGCCCGTCAAGTTTAAAAACAGGCCGACTAGCATGGCCACAATGATTACTCCGTAAAAAGCGTAGGCTTGTTTCAGTTTCCGGTAAAGGCCTTGTTTCCAACCTAGGGTTTCCGAGAGGGCATAGGCTGCGCTGCCAGCAAGTACGGGCACGCCCAAGAGTCCGGTGCCTAAAATCCCGACCGTAAAGAGTAAATAGGCCTGGCCGCCCGCCAAAGGCCTTAAGGCCGCCGCCGCCTCTTCCGCCGAGTTAATGGTAGTGATTCCGGCTTTGTGCAGTACTGCGCCGCAGACCGCGATGATGAAAAACATTACCAGGTTGGAAATGAACATGCCAATCCAGACATCCATGCGCATATTGGACAGTTCTTTTTTGGTCACTTCCTGTCGGGCTTTAATCGTGGCCCTGCCTGCCAAAATTTCCTCTTCCACTTCCTGGGAGGTTTGCCAGAAGAACAGGTAGGGGGAAATAGTCGTACCCAGCACGCCGGTAATTAAGAAAAATTGTTCTTTGCTGAAATCCAGGCTGGGGATGATTGCGGCTTTCAGCACTTCCTGCCAGTTGATGCTGATAATCAGTCCTGTGGCAACGTAAGAGAACAGCACCAGAGTCAGCCACTTCAAGTACTTTGCGTATTCTTTATAAGAAGTGAAGATTTGGAGGAAAAGGCTGATGAAGGTAATAAAAAAAATCAGGGGCCCGAAAGGCAGGCTGGGGAAAACCAATTGCACAGCCTTGGTCATGGCACCCAAGTCGGCCCCAATGTTGAAAGTGTTGGCAACCAAAAGCAGCAGGGTGGTGGAATACAGCACCCAGCGAGGAAAATGTTTTTTTATGTTGGCGGCCAGCCCTCGTCCGGTAACCAGGCCAATGCGGGCGCACATTTCTTGAATTACCGCCATAAGCGGGAAAGAGTAGCCTGCCAGCCAGAGCAGCCTAAAGCCGTAGGCTGAGCCGGTTTGCGAGTATGTGGCAATACCGGAAGGGTCATCGTCCGCCGCCCCGGTAGTCAGTCCCGGGCCGAGTTTGTGCCAAAATTCCTCGGTTTTTTTGACCGGCTTGTTGGTGCGCGCAAAGTGCGCCAGTTTGCCTGTTTCGGTTACGGTTTTGTCCAGGGTTTTTGCCGGGGCTTCAGCCAGGCTTTCAAGAAAAGTTTTTGTTTTTGGCATACTTATTTAGCCGAAGATATATGTCTAATTATACCATCTTTAAGGCATATCCGTGTAAATTTGGACAGCCTTAAGTTTGTGCCAGGCTTGGGCGGGGAGTTGGTGGACCTCACCCGATTTTTTGAGGACCAAGCGCAGTTTTTCCCATTTTTCCTCGCCAGTTACAAAAACAACTACCGAATCCAGCTGTGCCAGTAAAGTCAGGGTGGCGG
>JAMDEL010000074.1:9198-9689 GCA_023487095.1 Patescibacteria group bacterium | reverse complement strand
ACAAAATTAAAAGATTGGCAAAAATGCCAATTGGAAAATAAACACGTTATGGATAAGAAAAAAATTATAATTATAGTTTTGGTAATAGTCGGATTAGCCTTGGTTGGTTATGGCTACAACCGTTGGCAGCAGCAAAGGCTGGCTAGCCAATTGATTAAGGATCTTTATGGCGGGAGGCCTGGTGGCTTGTCGGACAAGGCGGCAAACGAAATTGCCAAGCAGATTGCCCAGGACGCAGCTAACCAGCAAACCGATGCTGCCAAGGAAGCCGCAAAAACCCCTTTGGACAGATACAACGATACCAAAGAGACGGCTTTGGTGGGTCAAATTTCCCCGGTCTTCAGCAATGAGGTCAAGCCCGCAGTTACCACTGTTTTTGGCACAACCAAAGTGGTTTCTTACGGCACCGCATATTTAGGCGGGGTAAACGGTTCTTTTACAGCGACTTTTAAAACACCCCGGGCAGTTACTGTGGACGATCTGGGTAAAAT
>JAMDEL010000074.1:0-9137 GCA_023487095.1 Patescibacteria group bacterium | reverse complement strand
GACCGAATCCCTAACTCTGTCATATAGCGGGGGCGGCACCAACCAGACAGTGGAAGTTACATATTTGACTTTTGCAACCCAATAGAGGGCCTGTTGGTTTAGGTTGGTAACAAAAAACCCCCGCTTCATGCGGGGGTTTTTATTATGGGCTTGATTTAAAGAGCTTGCTTACCACACAGTCTTTTCCAACAAATAGGGAACCGCCGGTTTTTACGGTTTCGCGGATGAGCTTGAACATTTTTTCCCGGTTGGCGAAAATATATTCCACAAAATCTTTGGGGGAGGTTGTCTCTGGGTCGTTGCGAGTTGCCCAGCCGGACATTTCCAGTAGCATGGGGATGAGATCCAAGCCCTTTTCAGTCAGCTGATAGATGGATTTTCGTTTGTCGTTTTTGTCAGGTTTTTTTATGAGTACGCCGTTTTGGACCAGGTGGGAAAGCCGGGAGGAGAGGATGTTGGAAGCAATGCCTTCCTTTGAATCCAGGAATTCCCCGTAAGTTTTTTTACCCCAAAATACGATATCCCTTATTATAAGCAATGACCAAGTATCGCCGAAGGTTTCCAAAGCAAAATTTACAGGACAGTTGGAGCGCAGGCGCGGTTTTTTCATTGTGGACAAAATATCTTGACTGGTAAGTTTGGTTTTAGTATACTATATTCACTTGCAAATTGCAAGTGAATTATTAACAACCTTATATGAGCACGATGTATCCCGTAGTCCATTTTGAAATGCCATACGAAGACAAAAATCGTATGGCTGATTTTTACTCAAAAGCATTTGGCTGGCAGCCTCAAATGCTGGGCCCGGAAATGGGCAATTATGTAGTTGTGCACACCTCGGAAATAGACCCTAAAACAAATTTTCCAACCAAACCTGGAAGGATAAACGGAGGATTTTACCAGAAAACTAAGGATAATCCGCACCCTTCCGTTGTAATTGGGGTGGACGATATCCGTGCAGCTATGAAAAAGGTAGAAGAGGCGGGTGGCAAGATAGTGGGCGGACAAAAACCCGGCGAGCCCGACGAGATTCCCGGAGTGGGACTTTACGTTTCTTTTATAGACACAGAGGGCAATAAGACTTCTCTTATCCAGCCTTCCGAAATGATGTAAAAAAATAATTAAATAAAACATTAAGACAAAATTTATGCCACCAATCAATTTAGCGGCAGTAACCGTGTCGGCAATAATTGCTTTCGTTTTGGGGTTTTTATTCCATGGACCCCTTTTGGGAAAAGTGTGGATGAAATTGGCAAATATACACCCAACGGGAAAAGAAAAATTTGCGGACATGGTCCCGCAAATGTTATGGAACCTCTTGTCCAATTTTGTGACTGCTTATGTTTTGGCCGTAATCTACTTATTTGCCTCCGCTTCTCCGTATATGGGCGTAGGCACCTGGAACGGCGTGATTTGTGCCTTATGGATTTGGCTGGGTTTTTTGGTAACGACAACCTCCATTGAAGTCATTTGGATGGGGCGGAATTATAAATTGTGGCTGTTTGAAGCCGGGTGTTCGCTGGTGGTTATGGCAACCATGGGAGCAATAATTGGCAGTTGGTAGCAGATTTTAATGCGCGAGTGTGTTTGTAAAATATTTAAAAGATTAATAACATGTTAAAAAGTATTTGGGCTGTTGTGGCCGGTTTTTTGGCAGTTGTGGTTTTATCTGTTGTCACGGACACTCTCTTGGAAAAATTTGGGGTTTTTCCACCCGTGACTAACCCTGGGGCGTACGTGACCTGGATGCTTGCCTTGGCGCTTGTTTACAGAAGCCTTTACACAATTCTGGGAGGTTATGTGACGGCAGCGCTGGCCCCTATGAACCCCATGAAGCATATCTATGTGTCCATGGTTTTAGGCGCTATCGGCGGCGTGGGCGGCGCAGTTGCCGGGTGGCATTTGGGCAATCATTGGTATCCCGTGGCGCTTGCCGTGAGCGGTCCGGTGTTTGTCTGGGTGGGTGGAAAGCTTAAAAAATAATTTGCAAAGGAATAATTTATGACGCAAAAAATCACCCCGTTTTTATGGTTTGATAACAACGCCAAAGAGGCTGCGGAATTTTATGTTTCTGTTTTCAAGGATGCAAAAATTAAAAGCTCGTCAATTCTTCGCGATACCCCCTCGGGCAATGTTGAAAACCTGACCATGGAGTTGTTTGGCCAGGAGTTTGCCCTAATTAGCGGCGGCCCGCTTTTTAAGTTCAATGAATCCATATCCTTTGTAGTTCACTGCGAAACCCAGGAAGAAGTTGACTATTACTGGGAAAAACTTTCGGCCGACCCCAAAGCGGAGCAGTGTGGCTGGCTAAAGGATAAATTTGGCCTGTCTTGGCAAATTGTGCCCAAGGCCCTGGGGGAACTAATGGGGGACAAAGATCCGGTCAAGTCAAAAAGGGTTATGGAGGCTATGCTGAAAATGAAAAAAATTGATATTGGCCTGCTAGAGCAGGCGCACGGCGGTTAATAAATCATAAAAATTAGTCAAAAAACACGGCAGTCTTCCCGGTACTTCCGGGAGGGCTGGTTATAAATCTTAAATAATAATAGAATGGCGGATAAAATTGAAGAAAACAAAAAATGGTGGGCTTTGGTGGTATTATGCCTGGGTACGCTTATGATTGTGCTGGATACGACCATTGTTAACGTGGCGCTGCCATCTATAAAAAAAGATTTGGGTTTTAACGATGTTTCCCTGGCTTGGGTCGTGAACGCCTACATGCTTACCTTCGGCGGTTTTTTGCTGCTCAGCGGACGCCTGGGCGACCTGTTTGGACACAGGAAGTTTTTTTTGATCGGCCTTGTTTTGTTTACGCTTGCGTCTTTGGCCTGCGGCCTGTCGCCAACGCAAAGCCTGCTGATTACAGCCAGGGCGGCGCAGGGATTAGGCGGCGCCATAGTTTCCGCGGTCAGCCTCTCACTTATTATGGACTTATTTGTGGAGCCCACTGAGCGCGCTAAAGCCATGGGCGTGTTCGGGTTTGTGGCGGCTGGCGGCGGGAGTATTGGCGTGCTTTTGGGCGGCGTGCTCACCGGCGCGCTGAACTGGCACTGGATTTTTTTAGTCAATATTCCGGTGGGAATCTTAGTGGTTATCCTGTCTCTTTTACTGCTACCTAAAGCCCACAAAGAACCTGAACATAAGCATCTGGATATTGCCGGGGCAATCACCATAACCACCGCGCTTATGCTCGCTGTCTATGCCATTGTCAACGGGAATGTCGTTGGCTGGACTTCTGGCCGAACCTTGGGCCTGCTTGGGTTGTCTGCAGTTTTGCATATTGTTTTTTTGACAATTGAGTCCCGCGTCCGTGTCCCGTTAATACCGCTGAATATTATAAAACTTCGCAACGTGGCCGCGTCTAATATAATAGGGGTACTCTGGGCGGCGGCTATGTTTGCCTCTTTCTTTTTATCCGCCCTTTACATGCAGTTAGTGCTTAAGTTTTCCCCGCTTGAAGTCGGACTGTCGTTTTTACCGTCTAACTTAATTATGGCAATCTTTTCCATTGGCTTGTCCGCCAAGCTGGTTATGCGCTTCGGTGTCAAAAAGACTTTATCAAGCGGATTGTTTTTTGCCGCCGCAAGCCTGTTTCTCTTGGCCCGTGTCTCCGTAAACGGACATTTTGTGACCGATATCTTGCCCAGCATGGTTTTGCTGGGTATCGGCGGCGGTATGGCTTTCAATCCCATGCTATTGGCGGCTATGAGTGACGTTAAGCAAGACGAGTCAGGTTTAGCTTCAGGGTTGGTAAATACCTCATTTATGATGGGCGGAGCGCTTGGGCTTGCCATCTTGGCCAGCCTTGCCGGATCGCGCACTCAAGGCCTGATAATCTCCGGCCAAAGCCAGTTGGTCGCCCTGACTTACGGTTATCGTGCTGCGTTTTTGACCGGCGGCATTTTTGCCGCCCTGGGGGCAGCACTGTCGGCTTTTCTCCTGCGTGTTAACGCCCCGGCTGGAATGGGGCAAAATATTAACCAACATTAATTAAAGAAAGGAGCTTTATGATAATCGTCCACGATATATTTGTCTGCAAGCCAGGCAATGCTTCCAAAGTTGCTAAGTTGTTCAAAGAGGTTATGGCCAACAACAAAGAGCTGGTTAACATCATGACTGACCTGACCGGACAATTTAACCGCGTCATTATGGTATCCCAATACGAAAGCTTGACTGCTTATGAGCAAGCCATGCAAAGTTATATGAATCCGACCGAGGAAATGAAAAAACAGTTCGCCAAAATGGAAGGTTATACTGATATGTACTTAACCGGCAGCCGGGAAATTTATAAGGTTTGGTAAGACTAAAGCACCCTCAGGTGGAAACCGAGGGTGTTTTAGTTTTAATATGTTAGCGGCGCTTTTTGTTGGAGGTGGAAATATAAAAGCCCCTCTCGCTATAAGCTGCAGAGGCATTATATGCAAGAGGGGCTAACTGTTCGTAATCAGGCTTAAATATTGAGTTTTGGATTTATTTTCTTTTGCCATAAATTTTAAGCTTAATTTTCGGCTTAATTATTGGCAGGTATCAATATATTACGTAGGCAGCAGTGGTTTGTTTCACTTTGATTTTTCGGGAGCCGTAGAGTTTAAGCGGGAAAGATGCTACTATATATAAAGACATCAGTAATAAATTTCTATGCAAAATAGCAAAAGTTTGTTAGTTGAGGCTTTTGAAGCCTGGCTGCCTATGGCTGTGGCAATAGTCGTTTTATCCGGTTTGGTTTACGTTGCGGTTCAGCAGAACTACCGGCTCTCTGCCAATGACCCTCAGGTTCAGATTGCCGAAGATGTGGCCAGCGCCATTGCCTCAAATAAGGCTGCGCCGGAAAGCATTGTGCCCGCAGACCCGACCGTGGAAGTAACCCAAAGCCTTTCTGCGTTTGTGGCGGTGTATTCCGCGACAGGCACGCCGATAGGTTCTTCCGTGCTTTTGGATGGCAAGCTGCCCGTGCTGCCCGCAGGAGTTCTTGAAACAGCCAAGACCCGCGGGGAGAACCGCCTGACTTGGCAGCCGAAATCTGGTGCAAGGTTTGCCGTGGTAGTGGCCTACTTTGGCGGCAAAGAGCCCGGCTACGTACTTGCTGGCAGATCCTTGAAGGAAGTGGAAATGAGAGAGGGTCAGTTGACCGTAATGTCTGCAGCAGCCGCGGCCCTGGCTTTGGTTTTGACTTTTATAACGGTTTTTTTCTTGGCAAAACGTAAAACGCAAACTAGCGGTAAGCCCGGCCAGACAGAGGCAGGTGGAAGGCCGCAAGCCGGAACATAGACCCCGTAACCCCACGGCTGACACCCCTTACGGGCCGCTTTTGGACTCTTGTCAGACAATTTTGCGCTGTTTTTGCATTAAATTATGCCAAAAACAGCGCTTTTTGTTTAACCAGGCTCCCTTTATAAAGTCTCGCTTTATTGATACTATATTTATAGGGCTGATAAATTAAACTCACAAAGATGTCATTTATATGGAGCGAAGCTTATAGCCTGCATATTAAGGAAATAGACAGCCAGCATAGGCGATGGGTGGAGCTAATTGGGGGGCTTAATCAGGCGATTGTTGCTGGCCGTACCGAACAGGACCTGGTAAGTATTTTTGATAAAATCTTTGATTTTACAAAACTGCATTTTGCCACCGAAGAAAAGTATTTTAAAGAGTTTGGCTACGAGGCCGCAGACGAGCATTGTGCTGCACACCGGGCTTTTATCGGGAGACTTAACAAGCTCCAGGATGAGGTGCACGAGAACAATAAATTCCAAATTTCCCTGGAACTGGCGGCCATGCTGGAAATGTGGGTGGCCGAGCATGTTCTGAAAGCAGATAAAAAATATGAAAAGTGTTTCCACGAGCACGGCCTGAATTAAGCGCCAGTTCAATAAAAAAATTAAACAAACAAGAGTTTTATGAAAATAAGAATAACCACCCTGATTATTGTTTTGATAACAATCTTATTGGGTATCTATTTGTTTCGCCAGAATGGCGTTCTAAGAAACGGCTGGTCGGCGAGCAAAACGGCCAAGCCCGCGGTCCAGAATCTGACAGAGCTTCCAGAAGCCTTCCCTACAGATTTATTGCCCGAACCAATCGCGCCGAGCCTGATTCAGGTGACTGAAATTTCAAAATACTCCCAGGAAATTAAAATACAATATAATTCTTTAAATCCGCTCGCGAGCGTGGTGGCCTTGTATCAACAGGTGCTTAATACAAAAGGCTGGTCAGGGGAGCTGGTTTCTCAGACTGGCAAGCAGGCCAGCCTCCGATTTAAACAAGGGGAAAAGGAGGCAAGCTTTTCGCTTGTTCAGACCGAGACTAACGGCACCGAGGTGACCGTAATCTATATAAACAAGATCAAATAATAACACCCACATGATAACAAGATTGAAAAAATATTCTCTAGGGTTGGGTATTTTGGCCTGTGCATTTATTTTGGGATACAGCGCCCCTGAGGCAAAAGCTTCCGACGGTAACTTTGGCTTTAATGTGACTTACTCCAAAGCTTCCATTGCGTGGAATTATATAGATGCATCCACGGTTGCCATTACCCAGGGGGAGTGGGTTAACTTAAAACTGAACACGATATGGAACCTGTCTTCAGGTTGCTGGCCTGGTGCGGATGCCCCGCGCTGTACCCCGGAATATACCTTGGGCCAGGCCAATAGCGTCATGAAGTGGTCTCAGAACTCTTGCCCAGCGGGTGTTACGTGCTATTGGTATTCCCGCACCGGTCCCATGGAGCTGACGACTGTTATTGTGCCGAACTTTATGTACGGGCCGACTATTCAGATTAGCAATACGGGCAATCTGGCACCGGGAACTTACCCCATAGTTTTTTCAATAGAAGAGTACCCGACCGCCTGCCAGCAGTCCGGCGGCACCTGCGTCCCGCCCAAAACCTTTACGGTCAATCTGGTGGTGCAGGGCCAGCCACCTCAGCCAGCCATTAGCGCCATACCTACTAACGTGAATTTTACGGCTGCAGCCGGCGGACCGGCTCCGGTCAACAACAACATAACCCTGAAAAACATTGGTAACGGTAATCTTAATTGGACCGCATCCTTAAGCCAGAACTGGTGCCACTTAAACACCACTTCCGGGGCGCTGGCATCGGGGGCTTCGGCTACTTTAAGTGTCTGGGTGGATGCGCCATCCAATGTCGGGACTTTCACCTGCAATATTACTTTCAGCGACCCCAATTCCAGCAATGGCAGCCAGACCGTAGCCATAAGCTACAGCGTAACTTCTTCGCCGCCCCCGCCCCCGCCCGCCAGTACGGGCTCGCCAATTTTGACGAGCATTAGTCCCAATCAGGCCACGCTTTCCCAGGTGCAAGCACAAATGACCATGGATGTTTTTGGTTCACAGTTTAATCCGGTTCTTTCCAACAACCTGCCTTTGTATACCAGAAACGCCGACGGCCAGACCACCGGCATTTCAGCCGTCAGTTTTATTCCTGGAGGCATAAGAATCTATGTTCCGGCTAATTTTCTTGCCGGAACCTACACGGTGCAGATTCTCAACGGAGCCGATTTTATGAACCTGCGGTCCAATGGCCTGACTTTTACCGTGGTGCCGGATTCCCCCAAGGCTGCCATAGTGCTCAGTCCTGCAAACTTAACCTTTTCAGGTGTTTCGGGTGGCGCCACGCCAGGCACCCAAGCCCTGGTGGTAAAGAATACCGGAACCGCGAATTTAAACTGGACAGCTTCAACCAACCAGGCGTGGTGCCATGTTAACCCCGCTTCCGGTACATTGGCCCCTAACGGGGTGGTTACGGCAAATATTTCCGTGGACGCCCCCTCAAATACCGGGAATTTTAACTGTAGCGTGAGCGTCTCGGGGCCGAACTCTACCAACAGCCCGCAGAGCGCAAGTGTCAGCTATGTTGTGACCCAACAAACGTATTCCTCAATCAATTTATCTAACAGCGCTTTTGTTTTTAATGCCACGACAAACGGGTCGCCTTCTCCGGCCAGCCAATCATTAAGTTTGACCAACGGCGGTACGGGGAATTTAAACTGGACGGCTTCTGCCAGCCAGTCTTGGTGTTTTTTGAGCAGTCTTTCGGGAATGCTTACGCCAGGCAGTTCAAGTAACCTAACGATTAACGTCGGTACTGCGCCCGCGACCGCTGGCACTCTGAATTGTACGATTACTTTTTCCGCCCCGGATTCCATTAATGGGAGCAAAACAGTCTCGGTAACTTATAATGTTTCCAGTGTGATCGTTGACCCTCAAAAACCAATCATTAATTTAAACCCGGCTATAATTTCCTTTTCTGCCGTTTCAGGGGGGCAGACTCCCGCTTCCCAAAACCTAGCAATCGGGAACACGGGCAACGCGCCCTTGAACTGGAACCTGTCAACGAACCAAAGCTGGTGCCACGCAGGGCCTGCTTCGGGCACCACTGCGTCCGGGGGCACGTCTTACGTCAGCGTGACGGTAGACGCGCCTTCAAATGTCGGCGGCTTTAACTGCTATATTACGGTCAGCAGTTCAGCTGCAAACAACAGCCCGCAAGTTGCATCCGTGAGCTATCAGGTTTCGCCCCCTCCGGTGGCTAGCCAGTGCGGATTTACCAGCACCTCTTTCAGGTATCTTAAGTTTGATAACATTTATCCGGTGGCTTGGGCTGCCTGGAAAGAATTGGAATTTTATGATACCGCAGGCAACAAGCTCAAGCCGACAATTATTGGCGGTTCAACTGACTGGATTTATCCCAGTCAGGGGGCATATGGCAAACCAGCGGCGATTGACGGAGGTATTTACACCCAGTGGAACGGAGCCGATGTCGGCTGGGTCACGCCTTTCAGCGCACCCGTAAACATCGTTTTGGATTTCGGCAAAACGATAACTTTGGGCCGGATGAGGTTTTTGCCCCAGAACACTACCAGCCGGAACGTTAATATTTGGGTAGGGGATACCAGCTCGTATATAAATACCCTGCTTAAGAGTTTCCAGGGCAATTATTTTGAAGCAGTCTGGGTGGATTTCAACTGCATTACCGGCACTTCGCTTATGGCACTCTCGCCCGCAAGCTTAAGTTTTGCGGCCAAAATGGGGGATTTGCCCCCTGCGGGTAAAAGTTTGACCCTGCAGAATACAGGGGCTTTGAATGTTGACTGGAGCGCTGCTACAGACCAGTC
>JAMDEL010000041.1 GCA_023487095.1 Patescibacteria group bacterium | reverse complement strand
ATTTGCAACTGATGTCGGGAAAAATACGGATAACCGTGTACAGGAAGTTTCTGAAATTTCCCGAAGCCTGAAGATTCTGGCACGCGAATTGAACGTTCCGGTTGTGGCTTTGTCCCAGCTTTCCCGCGGCGTGGAAAACCGCCCGGACAAAGTGCCCCAGCTTTCCGATTTGCGCGAATCCGGTTCCATTGAGCAGGACGCGGACGTGGTCATGTTTATTTACCGCGAAGATATGTATAAAGGCAAGGATTCCAGGCGCCCTAACATTGCCGAAATCCACATTAAAAAGCACAGAAACGGGCCTACGGGCCAAGTGGACCTGTTCTTTGACGCGGACAAGACCAGCTTTAAGAATTTGGACAAGACTTTTGACACCAGTCCCCAATCGGTCATGAGCTCATTAAGCCAGCTCAGCCCCGAAGAGGTTTAAAATGACCAAACTCCCCTCCTCATTGCAAAAACTGATTAATGAATTTTCTCGGCTGCCCGGTATCGGTCCCAAGACTGCCCAGCGCCTAGCGTTTTATCTTTTGAAAAAAGACAACATTGACATTGATTCCCTGTCTTCGGCGGTGGCGAACTTAAAGCAGAATGTAACTTTTTGCAGCATTTGCCACAACATGGTGGAAACAGACCCTTGCCAAACCTGCCTGGATCCGAAGCGCGACCACGGCCTGATTTGCGTGGTAGAAGAGCCGCTTGATGCTCTGGCCATAGACAAAACCGGAAACTTTCAGGGCACTTTTCATGTTTTGGGCGGCGTCTTAAATCCCCTGGAAGGCATTGGTCCGGAGCATTTAAAGATTGATTCGCTTATAGAGCGCGCCAAAGGTCCGGTGGAAGTTAGGGAAATAATTATTGCGACTAACCCTTCTTTGGAGGGTGAGACTACTGCCATGCATCTTTTGAAAATTTTGAAACAAGAAGCGCCCCGGGTGGTGGTATCACGGATTGCCCGCGGCCTGCCCATGGGCGGAGATTTGGAGTATGCGGACGATATTACCCTGACCCGGGCCATGGAAGGCAGAAGGGAAATATGAAGTAGGCCCCGATGCAGAGTATCGGAGTATTAGACATAATAAAAACCCCGTCCCGATAAATCGGGACGGGGTTTTAAATTTAGAGGCTGACTATTTCAATTTCCGTGAAGTGCTGCCTGTGGCCAATCTTGCGCCTGTATTTGCTCTTGGCCTTGTACTTGAGGACGTGGACTTTTTTGCCCTTGCCCTGTTTCAGGATTTTGGCTTCCACCACGCTGCCGGAAATATAAGGCTTGCCAAGCTTAAAATCTTTGCCATCGGAAGTAAACAAGACTTTTTCAAATTTTACGGCCTGGCCGGCTTCGCCTGCCAATTTTTCAACCTGGAGTTTTTCTCCCTTTTTGACCAAATACTGTTTGCCGCCGGTTTCAATGATTGCGAACATGATTTAATGGAAAGTTTAAGGATTCAAAAATTACTTTGCTATTTTATCATTTTTGGGCTTTTCCGTCAACCTTATCAAACAGGTCAGGAATATGGGGGTGTTGGCGCTTGTAAATCATGACCAGGGTGATGGCCAAGCCCATCATTACGCAGAAAAGCAGCAGCAGGGCGATGAGCTTGCCCATGGACTGGAGGAAAACAGCCGTAAAGCCAAATAGGGCGGAAATGCCGAAAAGCGTAAAAACTGCCTGGCGCTGGGAAAGGCCAATGTCCAGAAGCCGGTGGTGAAGGTGGCTTTTGTCCGCCTTAAAAGGGCTTTGGCCGTACCAGATGCGGCGCATAATCGCCCACGCCACGTCCAGTATGGGGATGCCCATGACCAGGAGCGCGGTGGCGATTTTTCCGCCTAAAATTATGGCCAAAACGCCAAGCATAAAGCCCAAAAAGGTGCTGCCCGACTCGCCCAAAAAAATGCTGGCCGGGTGGAAGTTGTAAATAAGAAAACCGGCGATTGAGCCCGCAAAAATTATTGCCAGGCTGGCGGTAATCGGCTGGTTAATGTGTTGGGCCAAAGACAGGGCAAACAAAGTGGTGCCGCCAATGAGCGCAATGCCAGCGCATAAGCCGTCCAGGCCGTCCAAAAATTTGGTGGTAAAAATCATGCCCATCATCCAGAGCCACATAATAACCGCGGAAAGTTTGATGCCCAAAAATACAAAACCGATATTGATGGCCGAACCAAACGGATTTGAAAGCGCGGTAATACCGACGCCGATACCTGAACTTACCACGCAGGCAGAAGCCGCACCGGGAAACAGCCAAAGCAGTTTGGGAGGCAGGTTAAATTTGTCATCCAGGACTCCGCCCAGCATTAAAATCAGCGCGCCGCTAAAAATTCCAAGGTAAAATTTAAGCGGGACGATTGCAAAATCGGGTTTGGACAAATACAGGTAAGACAGGGTGACCAGAAAAAAAGCCAAGAAAATCGCCGTGCCACCCAGCAGCGCTTTGGGCGTTTTTTGGATTTTCCTCGGGCTGTTGGGTATATCCAAAACCCCGAACCTGAAAGCGGTTTTTCTTGCAAGCGGCGTGAAGATTGCAGAAAGCGCCGCTGCGGCCAGGAAATAAGCCAAGTAGGTCATAAATGTTTGGCTGGGCTTTTTGCCATTTGCATTTCTTTCATTGAGAGGCCGGTGTTTTCACCGAGGCGCGCTTTGGGTGTGACCCAGAATTCAAGGTATTTGCCGAACATCAGCCGGGTCTGCGCTTCTACCGCGGGCAAACTGCCGAACAAGACCGAGGCAATGGGGACCAAAAACCACTGGAGATACATCATGACGCTCCTGGACACGCCGTATTTGGCCGGGCGGGGTGGCAGCAGGATCATGTTGATATAGACGCTGAAAATCAGGAAAAAGAGCGCAATATTCATCAGCAGTTTGGTAATAAAAGGCAGGTTGAAGGCCACGACAGTATTATAAAAGTCATCCCCGCCTACAAATAGCGGCAGCCAGCCGAGCATGGAAATCATAATGCTGGCGGTGGCCCAGTTGAAATTACCTTCCACGTACTGGAAAAGTTTGTAAAGGCGGTCCCAGAGCGGCGCGTCCAGCTTTAAAAGTTTGGGCACGAGGTGCGGGTAGTATTCTACGTTATAGGCCCAACGGCGCTTTTGTTTGTATTGATTCTTTATAGTTTCAAAAGTAGTTGCGGCTAAGCAGGTATCCAGGCTGATGGGGATGAAGAGCGGCACCACGTGGTAGTCACCCTTGAAATGCATATAGCATTGCCAGTAGATATAGCCGTCTTCGTTGACAATATCTTTTTTCCAAAACCCGACTTCTATAAGCGTTTTTAAAGGCATGGTATGGGAAGAAAAAGTCCTCAGCCGGTCGGGGCGGCTGCTTTCTGTAAATTGCCAGAAGGAATTGGAAACGCTAATGACGCGGATGAGCGCGGGACTGTCCCAAATGTTGTTGTTGTAGACTGCAATTGGCTGGTAGCTGCTCTGGTAGGGCTTGTCCGCGGTCAGGAATTCGTACATCACGCGGGAAAAATATTGGGGGTGGACAATGGTGTCCGAATCAAAATTGGAAACCAAAACTTGGGCTTCGTTAATCCCGGCCTCTCTAAGCTTCGGCAAAACAGCCTGGACCGCATAGGAGGCGTTAGCGCTTTTGCCTTTTATTTCTCCGGGCAGGCCGTCGGGATGGACTGAAACAAAAAATTTGTGGAAAAATTGGCCGTATTTGTTTTTAATTTTTTCAGCCACTATGCGGGCCTCCTCCCCCGCCCTTTCTTCACTAGCCAGCAGCAGAAGCATTTTGTCTTTCGGGTAGTTGGTTGCGGCAATGGCCTGAAGCGTAGAGTCTAATACCTCAAAACTTTCATCCACGAAAGGTATAAGCACAAGTTGGTAGTAGCCCTGGAAACCAAAACCCTGCTTGCCCGATTTTTTCAGGCGTTCCAGCCTGAGAATTTCCAGGTTGAGATATTTTTTTTCCCGTTTGGGTATGTTGCCGGATACGCGAGTCTTTAAAAAACCGATAAAACCACCCAAGTCTTCCAGTTTTTCCACCCAGGCCATCCAGTCTATGGTTACAAAAACTTTAAATTTAAAGTAGCTGGACATAAGGTGGCTGGCTACATTCACGGCTTTCAGGACCCAGTATAAATCAAAGCAGGCAATAAACAGAGCCGCCCAGACCGGCTTCAGGTAAGAGAGGCTTACGGCAACGATGAAAACCGTCCAGAATTGAAGTCCGGGCAAAATTTCCCAAAATCTTTCTCCCAATGTTCTTTTTCTAAACATAGCCTAGTTCACCAGTTTTAAAAATAAGACCGAAAATAAAAGCAGCAGCTGGACAGCCAGGGTCACAAATATGGTAAAGGCTGCCAGAAAGTCCGCTTTGTGTCTCAGTATGCGGCTGAGCGAGTAATTTAAGGCAGTGATGGCCAGTCCTACTCCGGGAATCTGGTACAGGTTATAGCCCTTGCCATACCACTCAACTCCGACAATGACATTGAATTTCAGGGCAAAAGTCTTACCCGAAGGGATGATTTTGTAATATATAAATAAAAATGTTATAATATTAAAAATCAGGCACAAGGCCCAAAGAAACAAAAAATAATTATTTTCCTCAATTTTGGCGAGCAATTTCATGTATGAATTATACTGAAATTCTCGTGCAAACGCAAATAAAAACATGACTAAAACGCAAAAGTATTTTCTTGCCACCATCTTAATTTTGGCTGCTTTTTTCAGGTTTTACATGGTTTTCCATTTGGAGTGTGAAGGCCAGTGCGGGTTAAAGGATGTTAAGCTCCAAAACATCCAGCCGGCCATGCCGGGAGGGCTGTTCCCGGATGAGGCCGCCAACGGGCTGGATATAAATTTAATGCAGCAAGGCCAGCTCCAGCCTTTTTATGAACGCGGTAATGGCAGAGAGGCGCTTTTCTTTTATATGCTGTGGGGCAGTGTTGCCGCTTTTGGCAAAGGCGCCTGGCAGCACCACATTGTTTCCGCCATGGTGGGCTGGCTTTCAGTGTTAATGTGTTTTTTGTTTACGAGAAAACTTTTTTCTTTGGGTGCAGTTTCCGAGGATGTAAAACGGCGGGCCACTAACCTTGCCTTGCTAGCCTCGTTTTTGATGGCTGTGTCCAGCTGGCATACGGTTTTGTCCCGTACGGCTTTTCGGGCCAACCTCATACCGCTTTTTACTACGGCGACTTTATATTTTTTGCTGGCAGCTTATGATTCGGCAAAAAACAAGGCCAAAATTTGGTATTCGTTGCTCGCTGGCTCAGCCTTTGCGCTAGGTTTTTATACTTATATTGCCTACCGGATTTTGGCGCCAATTTTATTTATGGTTTTGGTTTGGCCATGGTTTGCCAATGGCGTGGTTGCGGGCGTAAAGAAATACTGGAAATACGCCCTACTGTTTACCGCAGCTTTTATAGTATTCTTTTATCCCATAGGGAAATATTTTTATACGCATCCCGGTTCTTTTGTGGGCCGGAGCGGCCAGGTAAGCGTATTTAACCCCGATTTAAACCAAGGTAACCTGCCCGGCGCTGTGGGCGAAGTATTTAAGGAGAGTATGCTCGCCTACTTTACGTCCGGCGATTTGAATTGGCGGCACAACGTCTCGGGCCTGCCGTTCCTTTCCCCGCTTGTCAGCCCGTTTTTTGGCCTGGCTTTGGTTACCGCTCTGTGGCTTGGGATCGTTTATTTCTTTTCCCCCAGAAAGCATTCGGGTTATTGGAAATACTTTTTACTTACGGGCTGGTTTTGGGGCATGCTGTTGCCTGTAATTACCACTGCTGAGGGTATTCCCCATGGCCTGAGGAGTATTGGCACTATTCCCGCGGTTTTCATTTTGGCGGCAATTGGATTAATGTGGTTTGCCGAAGGTGTTGCCGTTTTTAGGGAAAAAATTTGGCAGAAAATTTTGGGAGGTGGCGTGGTTTGGGACTGGAATAAACAGGAAAGCTGGAAATTAAAAGGCTATCGATTGGGCGGCTTTTTGCTTAAGTCCGTTGTTGGTTTGTTTTTTGTCTCCTTGGTTTTGCAGACATATTTTATATACTTTATTTACGCAGCTAACTCGCCTGAAAATTTTTATGCGTTCCGTTCCGATCTTACCCCGGTTTCAAAATATTTGGTAGAGCGGTGCAAAAAGGATTCTACCTACTTGGTTCTGGATAAGTTTTCCGTCCAAACCACAGACTATACCACCAGCGACTGGCACGGCAATTTCAGCAGTCTCTGCAGCGTGCCCTATATCCAAGTTGACCCGGAAGATTCCTGGAAGCTGGGCAGGCTGAAAATCGGCGATCAGGTAGTGTTTACCCAAAGTTCAATTTTTGATATTAAAAAATTTAAAGCACATCATCCCGAAGCCTTGCTGGTTAAGGAGATCCGTAACAAGTTCGGCCAGGCAGTGATGGCAGTGTATGAAATAAGTAAATAAAAATATGAAAAAATATTGGTCAATTTCCGGCATCCTGATTGTCGCAGCCGCCTTAAGGCTAATTAACCTGACTTCCATTTCTCTTTGGCACGACGAGGCTTTTTCCGCCTTGCTCATCCGGTATTCTTGGTCCGAAATGCTTTACCGCATTGGCCTGGACGTCCACCCGCCCATGTATTATATTTTTTTGCGTATTTGGCATTATGGTTTTGGCGATTCCCTCTTTGCCTTAAGAGGCATGTCGGTGTTTTTTGGAGTACTGACAGTCTGGGCAGCCTGGCTTTTAGTCAAAGAGGCCTTTAAAAGCGAAAAAGTGGCCCTCTGGGCCGCCTTGCTTGTTGCCGTGAACCCTTTCTCTGTCCAGTATGTAACCGAGGCTAGGATGTATACCATGGGAGCTTTTTTTGCAGTCCTAGCCGCGTATTTTTTAGTCAGGGCCCTGCATCAGCAAAAAGCGCTTTTTGAGGCAGGCACTCAGAATATGCCCAACCTGCCCGGGTCCAGGAGCCTGAAGCGGAAAATGCTATTTAGCTACCTGGGCTTTGCACTGAGTATTATTGTACTCATTTATACCCACTACTACCTGTTGTTTACGGCGGCGGCTATTTGTTTTTACGGTTTGCTCCATCTGTATTTCCACCACCAGGGCACAATCAAAAAATACGCCTGGCTTTTGATCTCTTTCGCAATTATGGTGGTTTCTTATTTGCCTTGGCTTAAAACTTTTCTATTCCAATACAAGCAGGTCGGCGCAGGTTACTGGATTCCGCCTATGGATGTTTGGAGCATTCCTTCTACGCTGTGGACATTGTTGTTTGGAATTGGCCACGACGTGACCAAGACCAGGACGCAGATATTGCTGGTTGTAACATTCATTTTTGCGGTCTACTTCCTATACCGCTTTATCAAAAAAACTCAAAATTTTGAAAAGTGGCTGATACTGCTCGCAATCCTAGCGCCTTTTGCAGGGGCTTTCCTGTTTTATTTTCTTTCTAGACTTAAAGGCAGCGGAGCATCCGTGTATTTAGTCAGGTACTTTCTTTATACCTCGGCCTTTTTAAGCATTGCCCTGGCGGTTTGGCTGGCCGAAATAAAACAACGCGTTCTGGCTAACTGTCTTTTGGGTGTCTGCGTGCTTTTTAATTTGTTCGCTGTTTACCATTTTTGGAATGACTTGGGCGTTTCTACAAAGCCTGGCATGGCAGCTGCTGCCAAATTTTTGGCAGCCAATGTCCAGCCGGAAGACAAACTGTATGTCGGCAGCAGCTTTGAGTTTTTTAATTTCAAATATTACAACCGCACCCCCGTCCGTCCCCTGCTCTATACGGGTGGCAGCCGCGATGTCCATAGCATGCCCCATTTTGCGGGCACCGCAATTTTGACCAACGAAGACCTGGTGCCCGATTTTAACGAGCAAACCAGGCGCGGCGACCTGGTTTGGCTGCTTTGGACCAACGGGTTTGGTTCCAGCAAGCCGGAGACTCCAAAAAACTGGGCAAAGATTGACGAAAAGGGCTTTGCCGAAGTCCGCCCCTATGTAGGGACCTGGGTTATTGTTACGGAGTACAAAGTCCAATAGATAAAAAAACACCCCGCTTTACGCGGGGTGTTTTTTTATTCAATCACCGTACCTTTGGCTTTTTTGCCGCTTAGAATCTTTTCAAGGTTTGCAAGGTCCGTTCCGCGGGCAATGATGACCCGGATTTTTTTGGCCTGGGCCAGCTTGGCTGCAGTTGGGTCAAAGGGCAGGTTTGCCCCTGGGTCCCACTTGTTGCCCACAATCTTCCTAAAGTCCAACCAGGAAATTGTTTCTATTTTTTTGGCGTCTTTGTATTTTCTAGGGTCCTTGTTATAAACATAATCAACATTGCTCAGGTTGATAACCGTATGCGCGCCAAAGTTTTGCGCGTATTTTACGGTGGCGCCGTCAGAGCTTCTGCCTGGTTTCCAGCCTCCCCCCACGGCGACGGCTTTTTTAAAAGAGAGTTTTTGGTCCGGGTCTTTCAGGATTTCCGGGTGGGCCGCGTTTCCGAACATCAGTTGGACCAGCTTTGCGTTGACCCAAGTGACGTTAATTCCCATCCAGTCCAAATCCGTGAGCGTGGGCCTGCTTATCTGCTCCAAGGCGCGGTTATAATCGCGGCAGAGCTGGCCTCCGCCGGTGATAATCAAAAACCGGCTGCCATTTCTCGCGTGCTTAAGTATTAAACGCTTGAAGCCTTTAAGAAACCGAGTGTTTATTTCCCCTGGGTTGATCAAGGAGCCGCCCAGGGAAATTACAAAAAATTTTGCCATCATTGTGAGATTAGTGTTGAAGAGGAACTGGTTACGTTTTGGCTGCTGCCGAAAACAGGCATTTTAATTTCCTGGTTTTGCGTACAGCTCGTACCTTTGAAACAGACAAAAGCCTTGTTTTTTATCCGCATGTCCACGTAGTAGAGCCGGTTTTTTTCAGCCGGGGAAAGTTTGTCCATCAGCACCGAAAGGTTGGCTAAGTTTTCCTCGTTGTCGTAACTGGTATCAAAAATAACTTTATAGCCAGCCGCGGTTTCGGCTTCCAGGTCAGGATTGGTAAGCGGGTGGATGGTGTAAGATGAAACCGTTGAGCGGCAGATTTCAGGGATTTTGTTCTGGAGCAAGCCGATAAAACTGAGAAGTTCGGCTGACAGTTCCTGTTCCGGCTTGATTTCTTCGGGGGTTTTAAGGTTTATGAGGATTTCAGCCGGGGTGGAGCTGGCTTCCAGCGAGTTTAGGTTGCGGCCATCGTTGGAAAAGATGTATTTTTTCCCCTGGCTTTCCAGAAGCGCGTATTCGCGCCTTTCCTCCAGTTCAATCTTCAGCCTGTTCGGCCAGATTTTTTGAACTTTTTTTACCGAAATTACCCAGGGTTCGGCCAGTAGCTTCCGTTTTAGCCGTCCAGAACTGAGCAGGGCCAGATTTTTTTGCGGCCAGAGCCGGCTGGAGTTCAGAAAAGCGGCAACATTTTCCCGGTGTTCGGGTTCGTGCTTCAAGTTTCCGCCAGATACTTCAAAAGATTTCACGTACAGGAAATTTGGAACCCAAATCAGGTAAATCAACCCTCCAAGCAAGATACCCAAAAGCAGCCTGTTTTTCTTGCTTCCCAGCCCGATTTTTTCAACAAAGTTTCCCCAGCCGGTTTCCGGTAACTGGCGGGCGGGTCTTTTGAACAGGCGAGCTCTTTCCAGTTGTCTCTTAAAGCGCAGTCCCCTGTATTTAATTCGTTTGTTCCTGTTTTCCAGCATCGGCTGTTTTAGATAAAATGGCTTGAAGCTTTAAGGGAAAT
>JAMDEL010000060.1:1042-9788 GCA_023487095.1 Patescibacteria group bacterium | reverse complement strand
CTATTATTGCGGCCTTTGCCGTAGCTTTGGTGGCTATTTTGGAAACAATGATTTCGGCAAAGATTGCAGATGGTATGACCGGCACCCGGCACAGCCGGCGCAAAGAAATGCGCGGTTTGGCTTTGGCGAACATTGTTTCCGGGCTTTTCGGCGGCATGCCCGCAACGGCTGCGCTGGCCAGGACTTCTTTGAACATCAAGACTGGCGCCACCAGCAAAATCTCGGCGGCCATAAGCAGTTTTGGAGTGGCGATCATTGCGCTTTTCTTTTTAAAGTTTTTTAAGTTTATCCCTTTGGCGGTTATTGCCGCAATCTTGGTTTTTGTGGCCGTGCAGATGGTTGAAGCTGAGCATTTTATGCGCATGTTCAAGTATGACAGGAAAAATTTTTACCTCTCTCTGGTTACTGCAGCCATAACGGTTTTTGAGGACCCGATTATCGGGATTCTTTTTGGCGTGGGCGTGGCTTCGCTTTTGCTTATGGAAAAGCTGTCCAGAGGGCAGTTTGATTTGGCCATCAACGACTCTAAAAAGGGGATGGTTGACCGGATTAACGGTGACCGGATGCAAAAAATCGTCCAGGGCTCAGACACCATCGTTTATTCAATTAAAGGCTTGCTCTGCTACATAAACAGTGAATCCCATGTCAGCCGGTTCAGATTGCATTTAAACGGTTCCAAAAACGTGATTTTAAGGATGCGAAGCGTCTATTATATAGATATGGATGGCGTTGAGGCTGTAGACGAGATTGTGACGATTCTGAAAAACGCCAATAAAAATGTTTACGTCACTGGAGTCAGTTCTTTGATTTCCGAAATGCTTTCGGAAAGTCCCGGGTTTAAGCAACTGAAAGCAGAAGGCCGGGTTTATAAAAAGAGCTCAGACGCATTAAGACACCTGGGCTTCTCAATTTAGACGAATCTAATCCGCCCCGGCCGGTTTGTCCGGGGTTTTATTTTAGGCCGTTTTTTGGTAAGATTAGCTTATGGAAAATACACTATTTATTAGAATAAGCGGCAGGGTACAGGGCGTAGGTTTTCGTTGGTGTTCTTATGAGCAGTTTGACGAACTGGGCCTTAAAGGCAAGGCGGAAAATGGCCGCGACGGCAGCGTGGAAGTTACTGTGACCGGGGAAGAGCCGGCTTTGCAGAAATTTGTGGAGTGGTGCCACGCGGGGCCCAAGGGCGCTAGAGTAAACCGGGTTGATGTCACGGAAGTCAAGCCGGCCGCAGCTGAGGCTGGCGGACAGGCTGTGCGCCAGGACCACGAAAAATCGGATAACTAAATTTTTGACTTATGCCCAAAAATAAACCGAAGCCAAACCAAGGTGAGCTGAAACAGGTTGTGGATTTTTTGTTTGAGGCGGGCATGCTCGCCAAAACGCCGCGAAGCGGTTTTCATTTTTTGGGCAGCGGCGACCAGTCCATAGCCGAACACATCACCCGGGTGATGTATGTGGGCTTTTCGCTCTGCCAGATTTCGGAAAGGCCGGTAGATGTGGGCAAGGTTATGCAAATGTGCGCTTTCCATGATTTCGCTGAAGCGCGCACTTCAGATTTGAATTATGTCCACCAGAAGTACGTTTATGCTGATGAGGAGAAGGCTGTCAAAGATTTAGTTAAGGCTGTGCCTTTTGGCGGCGCGATTTGGGGAATTTTGAGCGAGTACCGCGCTCGCAAAAGCCATGAGTCTTTGCTTGCCAAGGATGCCGACCAGCTGGAGTGGATTTTGTCGCTTAAAGAAGAGTGGGATATTGGCAACAGCCGTGCCAAGACCTGGATTCCGTCGGCCGTTAAAAGGCTGAAAACCAAAGAAGCCAGGAGCCTCGCCAAAATCGCCATCCAGACTAGCTCAGACAACTGGTGGTTTTCCAACAAGAGCGACAGCTGGTGGGTGAGCCGCGATAAAAAAACCAAACAAAAACGTTTTTAATATGGAACGGGAAATTATCTGGGTGGTGGTCAATACTAATTCGGCCAGGGAAGCCGATAAAATCGGCAGGGCTTGTTTAAAAGCCAGGCTCTGCGCCTGTTACGGGATAATTCCCAAAATCAAGAGCGTGTATTATTGGCCGCCCAAGTCCAATAAGCTGGAAACTTCCAAGGGCCCAATTTTAACCCTGGAAACTCTGGAAAGAAAATATTTTCAAATCACCAAATTAATTAAGAGCTTGCACAGTGACAAACTTCCCTTAATCGGCCAGTGGGAAATTGAGAATGTCACTCCCGAATTTTATAAATGGCTGGCCGGAGAAATTAAATAATTTTATGGCGAAAGCAGCCAAGGAGCCAACCACCAGTGAAAGACTGGCAGATGTTAGAAGACAGCGAGAATATTTGGAAAAACACTTAAATGATGAGGTTTATGCTGATGGGAAAAGTACCCTGGATTTAGTCCGTCTGGACGAGCTTGTCAGGCAGCAAGACGAGCTCTCAAGGCAGTATGAACAAGAGCTTAGAAATCCGCCAAAGCAGGAAGGTTTTTTTGGCAGGATGTTCAGGCGGTAATTATGGGAAAAAAAGGCTTATTTTCTTTTATTGCAGTTGCCGGGATTGGCTTAATAATCTTTTTCGTAGTTTCCAGAGAGATTAACCGCTTAGGGCAGCAGACCAATTCCAATAGGGAAAGTTACATTAGTAATACTGCTTCCATGCAAATTACGAGCCCTGCCTTTGAGCAAAACGGGCAAATTCCGGAAAAATATACCTGCGAAGGCGAGGGGGTAAACCCACCTTTGCAGTTTAAAGATGCGCCGTCGGAAGCTAAGAGCTTGGTGTTAATTGTGGATGATCCGGACGCACCTTCCAGCACTTGGGTTCATTGGCTGGTTTGGAATATCAGCCCGGGAGCGACCGGGATCGCCGAAAATTCTGCCCCGCCGGAGGCCATACAAGGCGTGACGGATTTTGGCCAGCAGCAGTACGGTGCCCCGTGTCCGCCGAGCGGCAGTCACCGCTATTTTTTCAAGTTATACGCCTTGGATTCAAGGTTAAATATATCCAGCTTTTCGGACAAAGCGGCTTTGGAAAAAGCCATGCAAACCCGCTTGCTGACAAAAGCGGAGCTTGTCGGATTGTATAAAAGAAAAACATTGCGATGAAAATAACCAAGTTTGGCCACTGCTGCTTGCTGGTTGAAACACGTGGCAAGAGAATATTGACCGACCCGGGCGCATACAGCGAAGCCCAGAACCAGGCCAAAGGCGTGGATATTATTTTAATTACCCACGAACACCAGGACCACCTTCATACGGATTCGCTAAGGCAGGTTTTGGCAAACAATCCACAAGCAAAAATTTTTACCAACCGGGGCGTAGGTGTCCTACTTAGCCAGGCTGGGACGGCTTTTGAGCTTTTAGAACACGGCCAGGCCCAAACCGTGGACAAGCTTACGATTGAGGGCTTTGGCGAGAAGCACGCGCCAATTTATCCTTCGGTCCCCGAGGTTGTAAACACCGGCTATTTAATAGATGAACGGCTGTTTTACCCCGGCGATGCGTTTTACGAGCCGAACAAGCCTGTGGAAGTTTTGGCTTTGCCGGTAGCCGGGCCTTGGATGAAGCTTGGCGAAGCCATTGATTACGCAAAAAAATTGAAACCGAAAATTGTTTTTCCCATTCATGATGGGATGCTAAAATTTTTTGGCCCGGCCCATCGTTTGCCTCAGGGTGAACTAAAACAATTGGGGATAAACTTCAGTCCCATGGAAGCAGGCCAGGCCTTGGAAGTTTAGGCAGAAACAGGGGGGGCGAAAGTGTGTAAAAAGAAAAAAGTTGGGCGGAAAAAACAGCTTAAATACAAGATAGGACCATTGCAGCGCCGGGTGGAGTGTGGTTTATTGACTTGACTGGTTCTTTGTGTTGTATTTTGGCACGCTCGTGGGGTTGTGTTATAATCAAAATACAGTTTTTACAAAAATAATTTTTAAACAGCAGAAACAAAAACATGAACGAAATTTTGCCGCAGCCGCAGCCGGGTTCAGGCCCTGAGCCGCGGGTTTTAAATTGGAAAATTTTAATTGCAATTTTAATATTTTGCCTTGCCGCAGTAGCGGTTTATGCCCTGGTTGCATCACGGGGACAGAAAAAAGAAGCCCTGCCCACAGTGGCTATAAACCCCTATCCTGCCGGCACCCAGCTCCAGGCTTCTACAACCGCGCCGTCTGACTTTCCCCAAGATGTGCTAAGGGAGCAGTATGCAATAGAAAAGGCCACAACCGTAACATACCCGGATGGCAAAACCAACATCACCGTTTCCTATTTGTCGGAAAACAGTATTTTTAATCTTCTGAGCCTGTACACAAAGTACTTCCAGGAAAGCTATTGGAAAATGCAGTCAAGCCAGCTCCTGCAGAACTCGGGCGTGGTTGTCGCGAAAAACGAAATCGGCGAAATGGCAGTAACCATGGCCCCGGCCAAAAGCGGCACGGGTTCCAAAGTTACTTTTTCTTATACGTATAGCAATAATTTAAAATAAAAACATGACATATCGCAGCGCTAAAAGTTTTTTCCGTATTTTTGGGTGGGCCGGAACCGCGGCTTTGGCCTTGGCTGTATTCGTGGCAAGCGCCCCCACGACCGCAGACGCTTACGCCGTAAATTATATTAACATCAGCTACCCCGGCGGCTGCCAAATATTACCCGGCGACAGCCTGCAGACCTGCGACATAGACCCGGGCGGGACCCTGGGGCCTTTTGTTGGCACCATGGATTGGCAGGCCGGTTTTCCTTCACCTCTACCTGCCATGGGTATGGGCTCCGAAACCAGCTATGGCTATTTGCCAGGTACGGTGCCGTTGGGGTGTACTTCTTCAACCGCGTATCCGGGGGCGACTTTGGGCAATTCCGGCGTGCCGACCGGCTTTGGCGGTGATCAGATTTGTGAAGTCGCTTTCAATAGCGCTTTTGCAGGCGTGGGCCAAGGCCAATATATGTTTTATGCTTCGCCTTCGGCTACCCCTGGCCAAAGGTATTACATGCATCTTTCCAGCCATAACCCTTATCCTCCTGTCATTACTCCTTTTTATATCCGCATCAGGCCTGCTGCTGTCTGTAATATCAATTCTTTTACTGCTGACAATACAACCGTCGGTTATAATGGTTCCACCAATCTTCGGTTCACCCTGAGCGGCAATTTTGCGTGGAATATTTCTACTATTAGCGGTTCGGGTCTTGCCAATCCTTCCAGCGGAACCTCTTCCTCCGGGGTTTCTTCCAGCGGCAACCTGACAAATACTACCACTTATCGTTTGACTTGCGGCCCGGATTCCCAGGATGTCACCGTGGTCGTGCCATCCGCGCCGGTTTGCAGCCCGGCCAATACCAGCGGCAGCCCGGGCAGCGGCATAAACCTTTCAGCGTCAGGCGGGGACGGCAATTATTCCTGGAGTACACCCAGCAGCTCCACTTTTTGCGGCAACAGCGCCAGCTGCGTGGTTACGTATAGTTCGGCCGGTAGTTATAGCGCCACAGTCACGAGCGCGGGCCGGTCTAGTACCTGCAACGTCAGCGTTTCTTCTTTGTGCGGCAACGGCGTTGTCAACCTGGGCGAACAATGTGATGGCTCCAACTTAAACGGCCAGACCTGTGCCAGCCAGGGGTTTGTCACCGGAACCTTGTCTTGTAATGCCAATTGTACGTTTAACACCTCGGCCTGTTCCAGCAGCGGCACACAGTCAATTTCTGCCAGTAAGTTAAGCTGTACCGGCAGTAACGCGACTTACACTATCCACGCGGTTTCCACAGCCAATAATTTTTACATCAAGCTTATTGACTCCCTGGGCAGTACAAATATTATGACCAGCATGAATGAGCCGGTTACCTCGGCTGGAGGTCGGGATTATACCACCGGCCCTTGGGTGACCAATAATATGCGGTTCCAGCTCATAAATGCAGGCACGGGCGCTGTCATGGCCGAAACCAACGTAGGCAACACTGGCTGTTCTTCGCCTTCACCGACTTGTACTATTACCGCTTCCCCGAATTCCGGCACGGGTTCAGTGTCGGGCAGTTTAAGCTGGAGTTCCTCCAATGCGACTTCGTGCACTGCCAGCGGGGGTTGGTCGGGCAGTAAGGAGTTCCTCCAATGCGACTTCGTGCACTGCCAGCGGGGGTTGGTCGGGCAGTAAGCCCACCAGCGGGTCGCAAAGTTACGGGACGGTCAATTCAACTACTACATATAACCTTTCGTGTACCAACGGGACAACATCGGGTTCCTGTTCCGCCACTGTTACAGTGGGTGCGGCGCAAAGATACAGCTGCAGTGGCAGTTCTTGCGTGCCCAACGCCTCCGGGCCTTACACAACCTCCAACTGCAACAACAGCTGCTCTGTCCAAAGATACAGCTGCAGTGGCAGTTCTTGCGTGCCCAACGCCTCCGGGCCTTACACAACCTCCAACTGCAACAACAGCTGTTTTGCGGGGTTTCCGGTATCCTGTTCACCTTCAACCCAAACGGTTTCCATTGGCCAACCCGCTACGCTTATTGCCGCCAACGGCAACGGGACTTATGCCTGGAGCGCACCTGGGGGCAACCCTTCTGCGGGTTTTAGCTCCTTATTTCAACCCACATATTTTTCGCAAGGCACCTATTCGGTGATGGTGAGCAGCAATGGGACCAATGCTTTCTGTTCGGTTACTGTTTCGCCGCCCGCATCTCAAAGCGATCTGACGATAACCGATTTTCATCTGACTGATGCCGCCGGCAATTCCAAGTCAGCCTTTACGCCAACTGACAACATTTACCCCTCAGTTACCATTCAGAACAATAGCGCTAGTCCCGCAACGCCGAGCACGGGTTATTTTTACATTAGTATTTATTCCAACTCTCCAGGCGTAGTTGGCACGGGCGCGGGCAGCGATGTCAGTGTCTGGGCCAAGGAAGCCGGATCCATTCCTGCTTTTGGCTCAAAGACTTATTCAGTGACATCCAACAGCGCCAACTGGACCAATGACGGCAGTAACAGGATAAACTGGACCAAAGGCGTCGGCAGTTATACGGCCAGGGCCTTCGTGGACTCATTTAATTATGTGACGGAAGTCAATGAAAGCAACAACCAGGCCACTTCCAACTATTCTGTGGCTTCTGCCCCGACCATGGCGACCATTTCGCTTTCACCCGGCAATATGATCTTTTACGGCTTAAAGGGCTTGGTCAGCAACCAGATAGTCAGGCCGACTGCAAAAACCCTTACCATCTCCAATACCGGCGCTGGCACATTAAATTGGTCGGGCACAACAGACCAGGCCTGGTGCCATATTTCAGCGGCTTCGGGCAGTATTGCCCCGGGTGGCAGCTCGCCGGTCTCCGTAACCATGGACGACCCTTCAAACGGCGGAATTTTCAACTGCACGATTACCATTTCTGCACCCAATACTACCAACAGCCCGCAGAGCATCGTGGCAGTTTATAACGTAACAACTTGTGGCGGCGCTTCGCCGCAAAACGACACCATTCCTTACGGCACCAACACCAGGGACGTGACTTTGTCCAACGTCACTAACGCCTCCAATGTCAATTTTCCGACCTGGTCAGACATAAACGGTCAAGACGACATCCAGTGGTATCCGGGCGCGCAAACCCAGTTCGCAATCACCAGTGCGTGCGGCAGTGCGAGCAAAAATTATGTAGCCAGTGCGATCTCTTACGGCGGCGACACCTTCTGCGCTTCTGGCACCCCGACCCCGGTGAGCCCGGCTTTCCCCAACCAGGGCGAAAGCGTAGGCTGGACCTGCCAGGGCAGCGCCGGCGCATGGGACAGCACTCCCTGCAGTGCGAGCCGGCAGTCGGCTTCCTGCACGACGCTTACATTCAGGCCGGCTACTTCAGGCCTTTCATTGAGCAACACCGGGCCTTCCGGGACCACGCTCAATGTCCTGCCGGGACAGACTTATTACGCTTATGCGGATTATGGCCAAGTTATCGGCTACATTAGCGGACCAGCGGGCTGTTCTTGGGAAAACTGGAACGGCACTGCAGCGAGGTTCAGGTGCACTGCGCCGGGAACACCCGGTTCTTACGCTAATACCACGGGTATTTTCAGCGGCGGCGGTTATTGCATGAGCGGGCCGACCACGCTTGGCCGAGTGGTGGTCCCCAGCACTGATTGGAAGGCTGCTATTAACCTGAATAACCACAGGCCCGGTAATCCGGATTATGGGCAATTTTATACACACGTTTATGCCTACAATGTTGGCGGTGGCAGTGTTTACTGCGATGCCGCGAATTTCACCAGGGCCCAGCAGGCTAATGTGACAGCTGACATTAAAGCCAATGGTTCGGACGGCCCGATTACCGTTTCCTATAACCAGCCGGCAAATATTACCTGGTCATCGTCCAATGCCACGGGTTGCAGTATTTCCCCCGGCAGCTGGACGGGGACTACGGGGAACCAAAATACCCCCAGCCTGGTTTCTTCTGTGACTTATACACTCAATTGCGTTAATGGAGCTCAGACGGCTACGGATTCTGTCACAATCAATATTCCCCCCATGCCGTCCAATCCCGTGGGTCTTTGTCCGGCCCCGGGCACCACGGTTACCGCATCCTGGACACCGGCTCCGGGCTACACCCACTATTATTTCCGGGCGTATGACCAGGCAAATGGCTGGAATAACTGCACGGGCACGGATATTTGCAACGAAGACGTGGTGGGCACATCTTATACTTTCCCTGGCATACCCGGCCATACGTATTCCTGGTGGGTGCATACCCGCGATGCGGCCACCGGAGCATACAGCAACGCTGTTG
>JAMDEL010000060.1:0-1032 GCA_023487095.1 Patescibacteria group bacterium | reverse complement strand
TTGGTGCCATAGTTTCATGTGCGAGCGCAGTTTGTCCTGCGGGTAGCGTAAATCTAAGCTCCCCGTCCGTCTTGGTCGGCCAGACAGTCACAGCCTCTGCTCCTGGAGGCTGGTCCGGAGGCGCCTATAACAGCAGCAACTCCGGCATAGCTTCCGTTTCGGCGAGTACGATTAGGGGCATGTCCGTCGGTGCCGCCAATATTACAGGTTATGGCTGGACTGCGCCGAATGGCGCGACCAATTGTTCGCTTGCTGGAACCAATTTGAATGTCAGCCAGCCAGCCAGTCCTACTATTTCGTTAAACCCGACTTCATTTACCTTTAATGGGGTTTCGGGCCAGGCCAACCCCGGCACACAGAGCTTGCGAATTTCCAACACGGGCAGCGCAACGCTGAATTGGACTTCCGGAGGCGTACCCGGCAAACCCGGCACTTGGTGTTGGGTAAGCCCTTCTTCCGGTTCTGTCCCCGCCGGCGGCCAGCAGAATGTCAGCGTGACCGTTTCCAACCCGACCAATATCGGGACCTTCAGCGACTGCGGCATTAGGATTTCCGACCCCAGTGCGACTAATAACCCGCAAGACGTTTCCGTAACTTACGTTGTTATTGCGCCCCCGGCCAGCTGCCCGGCAGGTCAGGTGAGCCTTGCTTCCGCTTCAATTATCAAAGGCACAACCACGACAGCTTCCGCCCCGGCGGGTTGGTCCGCGGGGAGCTTCGTTTCCAGTAATACCGCGGTGGCCTCGGTCTCAGGCTCAACAGTTACCGGCGTTAATGCCGGTACGGCCAACATCACCGGCAGCGGCTGGACTGCGTCGAACGGCGCAACCAACTGTGCTTTGGCTGCGCGGGGAGTGACAGTGACTAACATTCCTCCGCCAGGGGGAACGGGAGCCAGCGGGGGATCATTCTGCCGGCAGGTTGTAATCAATTGGATAGACAACTCCATAGGTGAACAGGGTTTTAAGGTTTATCGCAACACAAACAACGACCCTGCATCCGCATCCTTAATCACACCCGCGCCAAATTTCA
>JAMDEL010000057.1 GCA_023487095.1 Patescibacteria group bacterium | reverse complement strand
GGTATTCGTCAATGCCGCGGCCGAAAGCTAGTAGATGGTGCGGCGTGTCTTTCAGGATGCGGGCCACGGTCAGCCACATGATGGTCAGGGCGGTAAGCACTGCGCCTTTGTCCGGAATCAAAGACCCCAAGACAAAGTCAAAGATGCTCACGCGGTCAGAGGCCACGGGCAGTAAAATGCCGTCGTAGCCAGGCAGTTGGTAGGTGTCGCGCACCTTGCCTCGGCGGGGCGAGCCAAGGTAGTGTGCGAGCTTTTCGCTCAATTCAGTAGTTGCAACAGTCTCTGGAATATAGGGCATTAAGCCCTCCTTGTTGGTTTTAGAGTGCCTTTAAGCTACCAGACTTGCCAATTTTGGTCAAACGGCAAAAAGCTTCAATTTTATGCCAAAATTTGGTAAAATGAATTTTGTGAAAACACCGACCCAGCAGACTATAAAAATTTATTGGCAACACGCAAAAAGACATCCTTGGCTGATGTCTTTTACGCTTGCCGGAATTTTCTCGGCAGCTGGTCTGGAAATCCTAAAACCCCTGCTCTATAAACAATTTTTTGACTTGCTGCCAAGCGGCTTTGGGGCAACCCACGCCTTGGTCTGGGTTTTAATCCAAATCCTGCTTTTAAGCCTTTTGTACTGGGCGCTCTGGCGCGTCGGGACTTTCGGAGCGGCTGCTTTCCAGGCCAAAGTCATGAGGGATTTGATGAATACCAGCTTTGACTATTTGCAGCGCCACTCCTACAGTTTTTTTACCAACAACTTTGCGGGCAGCCTGGTCAGGAAAGTCAACAAATATTCCCGCTCCTTTGAAATGATTACTGACCAGTTTTACTGGTCAATTATCCCGACGTTTGTCCGCATCACCGCCATCTGCACCATAATCATGTTCCGCTCCAAAGTCTTGGGTTTTGGCTTAATTATCTGGTCCATCATCTATATTGCCTTCAATTACTGGTTTTCGCTCTACAAGCTGAAGTATGACGTCAAACGCACGGAAATGGACACTGTGGCCACCGGTGTTTTGGCGGACGCGATTTCCAACAACACCAACATTAAAATGTTCACGGGCTACGAATTTGAAAGCCGCAAGTTCAAAGACACGGCCGCCAAATGGTATAAGGCAACGCGGATTTCCTGGGATCTGCACAACCTTAACGAAGCTTTGCAGAGCCTGCTCATGGTGGCTTTAGAATTTTTTGTTTTTTATTACGCCATAAAGCTCTGGCAAAGGGGGGTTTTGAGCATTGGCGATTTTGCCATGCTCCAGGCATACCTCTTGCAGCTCTTTAACCGCCTCTGGGACTTGGGCCGCAACATCCGCAGGATCTACGAAGGCTTTGCCGATGCTCAGGAGATGACGGAAATTTTAAACACGCCGCTCGGAATTCAGGACGCAAAAAACGCGCAAACTCTCACAGTCAGGCATGGCGAGATAACTTTTAAAGATATTAATTTTGCTTATGGCAAAGCCCAAATTGAAATTTTCAAAAAACTCAATTTGAAAATCAAGCCGGGCGAAAAAGTGGCTTTGGTCGGCCCGTCAGGCGGGGGCAAGACCACCATAGTCAAACTGCTTCTAAGGTTTCATGATTTAAAGTCGGGTGCCATTCTGATTGACGGGCAGAACATTGATGCCTGCACCCAGGATTCGTTGCGGGAAAATATTTCGCTTGTGCCGCAAGAACCCATACTTTTCCACCGCAGCCTTATGGACAATATCCGCTACGGCCGGCGGGATGCAAGCGATGAGGAGGTGTTGGCTGCGGCCAAACTGGCACATTGCCACGAATTCATTTCCCGCCTGCCCAAAACCTACGAGACTTTTGTGGGCGAGAGGGGAGTCAAGCTCTCCGGAGGGGAAAGACAGCGCGTAGCCATTGCCCGGGCTATCCTGAAAAACGCGCCCATTCTGGTTTTGGACGAGGCCACTTCTTCCCTGGACAGTGAAAGCGAAATGCTGATCCAGGACGCGCTAAAGACCCTTATGAAAAACTGCACGGCCATTGTCATTGCCCACCGGCTCTCCACCATTATGCAAATGGACAGGATTATTGTGTTGGAAGATGGCAGGGTAAAAGAGGAGGGCAGGCACGCGGAATTACTCAAGATTAAGGAAGGCACTTACCAAAAACTTTGGGAGATTCAGGCCGGAGGGTTTGCCTAAAACACAAAAAATAATCTTTTATGGTATAATTACGCTACTAAAAATAGCTATTTTAATATGAAAAAAATAAAAACTAACTCACAACAAAAAGGCTTCACTCTGATTGAACTGCTTGTGGTAATTGCCATCATTGGCCTTTTAGCCAGCGTCATAATGCTGGCTTTAAACAACGCGCGGGCTAAAGCCAGGGACACCAAACGGGTTGGCGACATGAGACAAATGCTGACTGCGTTGGAGCAATACAGCATTACTCACTCAGGTTATCCAACGGGCACGGCCTCAGTGGCATCGGCCGGTACCGGTGCCCTGCTTTCCGATCCGGCCGCATTTGACACTGCCGCTGAACCAATGATACCCGCTTACGTTCCACTCTTGCCGGTCTCTCCAAACCCGGGCGATGGCGGCTGCTCCAGCAGCCCGGGACGTGGCAACAACAACTATTGGTACGATGTTGCGGACGACGGTTCGCTGTTTACCCTGACTTTCTGCCTGGGTAATGACACGTCAGATTTTCCGCAGGGCGTACATTACGCAACACCAGACGGCTTAAGATAAGATTTAAATTAAGCAATAAATATATGGCCAAAGGAAAAAACACCAGGCAAGAATACAAGATTACCGGCGACAAAGTGGTTGAAAAAATAAAAGAACTGGTCAAAGAAGGCAATGTCCGCAGGGTGATACTCAAAAACGAAAAAGGCAAAACCTTAGTAGAGTTTCCACTGACCGTTGGCGTGGTTGGCGTGGCCCTCTTGCCTGTTTGGGCGGCCATTGGCACGATTGCGGCCCTGGTTGCCAACCTGACAATTGTAGTGGAAAAAACAGAAGAGTAGCCCCTGCAAAATGAAAAAATTTTTACTATCACAGCTTTTGGTGATAGCGGCGGGCACCGCTTTCGCCTGGAAAACAGTCTTTGAGGATTTCAATCGTTTCTTTTCCGCGGGCGGCGACTTTTTCCAGTTCTCCGGCTGCCGCTTCCCGAACCCATTGGCGACACCCTGCTTTTACGGAGCCCTTGTATTTTTAATTGCGCTGGTTTGGGCAGCCGGGCTGTGGCAATCACAAAGTCTTGCCAGCCAAAAAAAATTGAGCTACCTGCTTTTGGCTGGCAGCATCTTTGCCTGGAGTGTGAATGCCTGGGAATTTTATAAGTTTCTTAAGCCTCATACGGACCTTTACGTGGGCTGCAACGGCTTGCCTGCCACAAGCCCGGTTTTCACTCCTTGTTTTGCCGGGGCGAGCTTCTACCTTATTTCGCTTTTGCTCTCACTCTGGATTATAAAAATTATGAAAAAAGACACACACCCAAATGCTTAAAAAGTTTGACCGGCCAAAATTGATTATCTTAATGACCGTTTTTGTGGATATTCTGGGAATCGGGATTGTTATCCCGGTTCTGCCTTTTTATATTAAATCTTTAGGGGCCGGGGACTCCGTGGTCACCTTGCTTTTCTCGGTCTTTTCCCTTTTCGCTTTTATTAGTGCCCCGTTTTTAGGCACCCTCTCCGATTCTGTCGGCCGCCGACCTATTCTAATTACCAGCATCGCAAGTACCGCCATAGGCTGGCTGATTTTTGCTGGCGCCAAGACCATACCCATCCTATTTTTGGGCCGGATTATTGACGGCTTGGCAGCGGGCAATATTTCCACTGCACAAAGCTACCTCGTGGACATGTCCAAAGATCAGTCTGAGCGCACAGAAAACCTTGGACTGATTGGCGCCATGTTCGGCATCGGCCTGACCATCGGCCCTTTAATCGGCGGACTTTTGGGGGCGATTTCCCACTCCCTGCCTTTCTGGACAGTGGGTGTTTTGGCCGCAATTAACGCTATCTTGGCCTACTTTTTTCTGCCCGAAACCCACCATAACCGCAACAAAACCAAATCCTTGGAATTCAACCCGCTGGCTCCAATCTTTAGGGCGGCCAAGGACAAAAAACTTTTGCCTGGATACGTCTCATGGTTTTTGTTTGGCTCGGCCGTGGCCTGCCAGCAGGCCGTCTTTTCCCTCTTTTTAAACCGCGCCTTCGGTTATGAGGAATTCATAGCCGGGCTATTCCTTACGGGCATGGGCATCACTCTGTCTATTAACCAAGGCGTGCTCATGAAAAAATTCTGGATTAAAAACTTCAAAGAACCCCAGCTTGAGCTGTACATGCTCCTGCTGGTCGCCCTCGGCTTCCTCTTTATGGACATCCGCCAGGTCATAGTGTTTACCCTGGGGGTGGTGCTGTTTACCCTCGGACATTCGGTCTTGCGCGTAGTCATGACCAGCCAAATGGCAGGCGCCAGCGGCAACAAGCAAGGCGAAACCTTGGGCATGATGATGTCGGTGATGTCCTTGAGCATGATCATCGGCCCGCTTATCGCCGGCTGGCTTTACGCAAAAAACATTCAATGGCCTTTTCTGTTAAGCGCGGGCATTATGGTTCTGGCCTTTGTCTTAATTTTGGCCAACCGGAAAAAGCTGGCAGCTGAACAGCTTGACGAAAAAGCACCAACCAGTTTTGGCATCTGAAATATGAACCTTGCAAAGCTTAAAACCGATTTGCGCCAGGCAAGCAGCCCGGCCAAAGCCAAGGTCCTCCAAAGCTTTTTTAAAACAGGAAAAGGGGAGTATGGCGAAGGCGACATTTTTCTCGGGATAACCGTGCCCAGGCAGAGAGCGCTGGCAAAAAAATATGAGACGGAACTTTCTGCCAATGATCTGGAAAAGCTGCTGAAATCCAAAATCCATGAGGAAAGGCTGGTGGGCATTTTAATTTTAGTTGCCAAATTCCAAAAAGGGGAGGAGAATGAGAAGGGGGAAGTTTTCCGCTTCTACTTAAAACATACCCGCAACATAAACAATTGGGATTTAGTGGATTTAAGTGCGCCAAATATTGTTGGGGAATATCTGCTAACAAAAGACCGGGAAACCCTTTATCAACTGGCAGGCTCCCACAACCTCTGGGAAAAAAGAATCGCCATTCTCTCCACTTTTGCCTTTATAAAACGCGGCCAAAGCCGGGATGCGCTGGCCATCTCACAAATCCTGTTTAATGACAGCCACGACCTTATCCATAAAGCTGTCGGCTGGATGCTCAGAGAGGTAGGCAAGCGCTGCGACCAAAAAATCCTAACTGACTTTTTAGATAAACATGCGACTATTATGCCCCGCACCATGCTCAGATACGCCATAGAAAGATTGCCGGAAAAAACCAAGAAAAATTACTTAAAACGCTAAAACATGCTTCCAGAAGTACCCAAACCCGGGCTCAGGCACGAAGTGGAAAAACTTCTCGTGACCGACAGCGACATCCCCAAAAACCTGGTGGTTAGCGATGTAGGCCAGGACACCAACCGGCTTTTTTGGTCAAAATACAGCCAAAACACCAAAATCGCCTTTTTGGGTTTGAGCCTGCTGTGGGCAGGTTTCTTTTTCTACTTATTTTTTACCAGTCCGGCGCTAAGCAACCCCAAGGATGACTCCGAACAAATTTATATTTTCCTGGCTTTAGTGCCAGTATTTTTGGTCGGCGGCCTATACGCGGCTTTCTACGCCAGAATTGAAAAACTTTTCATGCAGCAGTTTGCCGCGTCCCAAGGCCTTACTTATGTGGGGAAAGGGACTGTTGAAAACCTCACTGGCGGGCTATTCTCTATGGGACACAGCCATGCCATGAGCCATATTATCACCGGCTCGTTTCAAAACCATCCCATCAGCCTGTTTTTTTACCGGTACACAATAGGTTCCGGCAAATCCGCGCACACATACCAGACAACCGTGTTAAACATTTTCCATGACCACACTCTTCCCCCCGCACTGCTTTTAGTGGACGCTCAGTATTTCGGAGGCTTTAGCCCCAAACTGTCCTTTGAGAAACCGGTTAAACTCAACCCGGAACTGGATTTAGACAAACAGTTTGACTTGTACTCCAAAGAAAAATACGAAATTGAGGTCTTGCAAATTTTTTCCGTGGACTTCATCTCCAAAATGCTGGCGGATTGGAAAAATTTTAACTTGGAATTTTCCGGCAGCAACCTGGTAGTCTTCAAGTCCGGAAAAATACTAAACTCACCCGAGCTCAACAACTTTTTTAACCTGGCAAGGTACTTAATGACGGGCATGGAAAAGCGACTTGCTGGTTTAGCTGGCAGCGTGCAGGCTTTAAATGAACTAAATCCAAATAACAAATAATTAAACAACCATATGAACAAAAAACTTTTTTGGCAGGGCTTAGGTTATGCAGCAGGCGTAGCCGCTTATGTCACGTTAGTGGCCTGGGGGATGACCCGCGCCGAACACTGGTTCGGCGGCCAGAACCCGGGCTTGTGGGGACCCGCACTATTTTTAATGCTTTTCTGCCTGTCAGCCGCAATTGTCGGCTCGCTACTTTTTGGCCGGCCACTGTACCTAGTTCTCGCCGGCAAAAAAACCGAAGCCCTCTGGCAAGCGGCCACTAATATTACCTGGTTATTTGTAATCACCGCTTTGGCTTTTGGTTTATTAGCGGCAGTACGTTAAGCTTTTAGGTTTTGACAGATAGTGAACAAACGTTTACCATAAAAACAGTGACCGGCAAACAAAAGTTCTCTAATCTTGATTCAAAATGAAGCAGCGTATAAAAAACGTCATTAAAATTTTAAGTGCGCCATTGGCCCTGCTGGCTGCGTATCTTTTTGTCTTGCTGCTTTGGCGTGCGCTGGGGCTGCCGAAGGAAGATGTACTGATTGAGACAACCAAAAATTGGTTTGACCATTTCGGTTTATGGGTCGTCTTCGTGAGTGCTATTTTGGAAGGCACGCTAATTTTGGGGCAGTATTACCCGGGTGGCCTGGTGATTTTTTTAGGCGTAATAGCCGCCGGGCACGACATCCCGAAAATCATTCAGGTTGTAGCGGTGGTTTCTCTGGCTTTCTTGATCGGCTACAGCATTGATTATCTCATCGGCCGATATGGTTGGTATAAGCTCTTTCTGAAGTTCGGCCTCAAAAAATCTTTGGACAAAGCGCAAGACAAGCTTCAAAAACACGAGCTGAGCGCAGTGATATTTTCGTACTGGGAACCGAACCTCGCTTCCATAACCGCAACGGCCGCCGGCATACTCCAGGTACCTTTGGTAAAATTTTCCTTGCATTCCGCCGCCGGCATAATCATCTGGAACGCGTTTTGGGGAACGCTGGTCGCGAGTTTGGGCGCGAAGGCGCTCCAGCTAATTGGCCTAAAATGGATTTTAATTATTTTTTCCGCTTGGGTCATAATCCTGCTGGTAAAACATTATGCTTTTGACAAGCGGGGGCCAAAGCAGCTGCCGCTTGATATACCTTAATCCAGTAAATATGGAACCTTTAGCCAACAAAATCCGGCCCCAATCGCCTGAGCAATTCGTAGGCCAGGAACATCTGGTGGGGGAAGGCAAGCCGTTAAGGATTGCCATTGAGCAAAAGCATTTGTTCAGTTTTATTTTTTGGGGGCCGCCGGGCGTGGGCAAGACCACGCTGGCCCGCATTTACGCAAAAGCGGTCAACGCGGAATTTTTTGAGCTTTCCGCCGTTTCTGCTGGCAAGGATGATATCCGAAAAATCGTGGAGATACCGCCGCTCTTGGGTCGGCCCAAAATTCTGTTCCTGGACGAAATCCACCGCTTCAACAAAGCCCAGCAGGACTTTCTACTGCCTTCCGTGGAAACCGGCAAACTTTACCTCATTGGCGCAACCACGGAAAACCCCTCTTTTGAAGTCATCCCGGCCCTGCTTTCGCGCTGCCGGGTTTTCACTTTGAACGAACTTGGCGAAAAAGAAATGAGCGAAATAATTGCCCAGACTAAAATCAAGGCAGACAAAAAAGCCAAAGAATGGCTTATTAAAATGGCTAACGGCGATGCCAGGCAGGCCATCACCATGCTGGAGAACACGCTCAAGCTTTACGACAAAATTACGGTGGAGAGTCTAAAAAACACCCTGCAGTCCAGCACTTTGCGGTACGACAAGGCTGGCGAGGAGCATTACAACACCATCTCGGCGTTCATAAAGTCCATGCGGGCCGGACAAGCTGATGCGGCCATTTATTATTTGGCTCGCATGGTAGAGGCGGGGGAGGACCCCAAGTTCATTGCCAGAAGGATGGTCATCTTCGCCAGCGAAGATGTTGGCCTGGCGCAGCCTACAGCCCTGGTGGTGGCCAACGAAGTTTTTCGGGCCTGCGAGACCATCGGTTATCCGGAATGCGCCATTAACCTGGCGCACGGCGTGGCCTATCTTGCGAATTCTAAAAAGAACCGCTCCGCCTACGACGCGCTCTTTGCCGCTTTGGATGACGTTAAAAAATTCGGCAACCTGCCCGTGCCTTTGAAAATCCGCAACGCCCCGACCAAACTAATGAAGGAGCTGGATTACGGCAAAGGCTATGAAAAGTACGACAAAGAAAGCTATCTCCCCGACAAGCTAAAAAACAAGAAATATCTGAAATAACCCGCCCGAAAAGGCGGGTTTTCCATTGCTTGCGCAAAAACCAGGGTTTACCTATAATTCCCGTATTCTACCTTAAGGAGGTGTGAATGACGGAGTAAATTACTGGTATGTACCATCCGTCTTTGAAAGGGCACCACACCCGGCTCGTTTCTGACGGGGGCGAAACCCTTGTCGTACGCAGCTTTCCTACAGGCGCAAAAGGTCTCGTTGACCCCTGCGACCCTGACACTGTTGTCGAGCTCCAAGTCGGCCGCTACGCCCGGCTTGTCCGCCTTTCGGCGCACTACGGCCTCGGGGCTTACGCTCTGACCCAATTTATTAGAATGCCTGTGGTCCAAGGCTGCGCTTACGGTTTCGCGGCACGAAACCCTTACACCAACATCAACCTCGCCCATCTCACCGACGGGCAACGGGTGGATGTCCTGCCGCGGCTCCAAGAAGTTCATGCCTGCCTCAGGCACCCTAAACCAGTTCTCCATTCACGCGCTTACGCCACCATTCCCGTGGCAGCGTAAGCGCACAACCGGCCGGCCCGCGAAAAGGTACTCGCGGGCCGGCCTTCATTTTTAAAAACAGGTGGTTTAACTTCTCCGCATTCTTTGCTATAATTTACGCAAATGTCACTCTTTTCTCTAGCACTCATTGTTATCGGCCTGTGCCTATTTGAGACCATTTCCTCCATTGATAATGCCATTATCAATGCGGAAGTGCTTTCAACTATGGGTAAAAAAGCCCGGCGCTGGTTTCTGGTCTGGGGCATGTTTTTTGCGGTCTTTGTAGTCCGCGGACTCCTGCCATGGCTGATAGTTTGGCTGGCCACGCCGGGCCTGGGGCCCTGGCAGGCGGTCACCGCGGCATTTTCCTCAGATCCGCGCGTGCTTGCGGCCGTGCACGCCTCCGCGCCCTTGCTGCTTATGGCCGGCGGGGTATTTTTGGTCTTCCTGTTTTTCCATTGGCTGTTTCTGGAGCCTAAAAATTACGGCCTCAAAGGGGAGAAATTTTTCCACTCGCAGGGAGTTTGGTTTTATGCCGTAGTCTCGGTCTTGCTTTCGCTGATTGTTTGGCAGGCCTTAAAAATCAACCCTTACCTGGGCTTTGCGGCAGTCATCGGTTCTACGGCCTTTTTCATTACCCACGGCTTTAAGGAAAACGCGGCCAAAAAAGAAGAAGACTTGCTTAAAGGCGGCAACCTTTCGGACATCAGTAAAATTTTGTATTTGGAAGTTATTGATATGACCTTTTCCATAGACGGGGTTTTGGGGGCGTTTGCCTTTACCCTGTCCGTACCGCTCATCCTTATCGGCAACTCCCTAGGCGCCCTGGTGGTTAGAGAATTTACCATCCACAACATTGACCGGATTAAAAAATACGTTTTTATCAAAAATGGCGCCATGTACTCCATACTGTTTCTGGGCGGCATTATGCTGGTTGATGCCTTTGGCCACGAGATTCCTTCCTGGGTTTCGCCCGTGACCACTTTTGCCGTAGTTGGTTTTTTCTACTGGAAATCCCTTAGGCACAACAAACTCAATGTCTCTTGAACAGGAGCTAAAAAGCTACGACTACAGTTTGCCCAAAGAACTAATCGCCCAAAAACCGGCCCGGCCCAGGGAACAGGCCCGGCTTTTAGTTTACGGGCGAAAGCAACACCAGGTTTTTCTGGACACTTTTGCGCATATTGGCAAATACTTGCCCAAAAACTCAGTGCTTGTATTCAACCAAACCCGGGTCATACCGGCCCGGCTCAAGTTAACCAAAAGCACGGGCGGCAAAGTGGAAATACTCTATGTCAGCCAGGATCAAAATTTGATTAAAGCCTTGGCAAACAGGAAAATAAAAATCGGCGAAACTTTAAAAATCCCCGGCAGCCGCAAAAGCCTGCGGGTTGAAGCAAAAACCGAACATTTTTACTTTCTCAAGCCCTCGTTCAGCCTTTCGGGAATTTTGCCTTTGTTGAAAAAGTCGGGCAGCATGCCTTTGCCTCCATATATAAAAAGTTCTCCTTTAAACGAAAAACAAAAGCGCGAGGAGTACCAAACGGTTTTTGCCCGGAAAGGCATTTCCGTTGCCGCACCCACCGCTTCCCTACATTTTACTAAACAACTGCTCAAGGCTTTAAAAAAACAGGGGATTGGCATTAAATTTATAAACCTCAACGTGGGCCTGGGAACTTTTGCGCCGCTTACCGCGGACAACCTGCAAACTGGCAAGTTACACACGGAAACCTACGAAATAGACCCTACCACAGCCGGCTTCCTTAACCAGGCAAAAAGGCAAGGGAGACCGATTATCGCAGTTGGCACCACGGTTATAAGAACTTTGGAATCAGCATCGCTGGGCCAAAATGAATTGTCCAGGCTCCAAGGCGACACGAACTTGTTTATCCGGACGGGCTACAGGTTCAATTTTATTGATGGAATGGTTACCAATTTCCATGTCCCGAAATCCAGCCTCATGATGCTCGTCGCCGCATATACGGGGAAAACTCGGCTTAAAAAGCTTTACCAGCAGGCTATTAGGCAAAAATTCAGGTTTTTTTCTTTTGGTGATGGTATGCTAATTTTGCCTTAAATAAGCCATAAAAAGTAAAACCTTATAATTCCCAAGGCTTTTTTGGACAAAACCCTTGACCAGAATTAAAAAATGCTTGATTTTATTGGGGTTTTTGTTATTATTACTTTATAAAGCTAACAATTAAAAAGCTTTTAATACTTTCCCGAAATTCCGATGGAATAAGGGAAAACAAGGGAAACACATATGACAAAATCAGAGCTCATGCAAGCCTTGGCTGACAAACTTGGTAAATCCAAGAAGGAAGTCGGCGAATTTATGCAAGCCATGGTCGACATGGCCTACTCCGTAACCAAAAAGGAAGGCGAATTCGTAATCCCGGGCTTGGGCAAGCTCCAAAAAAAGCAGCGCGCCGCCAGAATGGGCCGCAACCCAGCAACGGGTGCCACGATCTCCATCCCGGCCAAGACCGTCGTTAAATTCCGCATTGCCAAGCAGGCAAAGGATTCCATCCTGTAATTTGCAATTTAAAACCCCTGTCCGCCCCTGGCGGCAGGGGTTTTTTTATTGGCCACGGCTGTGTGTTATAATTAGCTTAGGTTTTCACGATTAAAAACCAAAACCATGAGGCATATAAGCAAAACCCTGGAACTCTCAACTAAAAAACAGTTTGAGCTAATAGACATAACGCCCGAAGTCCGCAAAGCGCTTTCGGAGAGCGGGGTCAAAAACGGCTCCATTACAGTTTTTTGCCCTCACACCACGGCCGCAATCAGGCTAAACCACAACGAGCCTTTGCTTATCCAGGATATTATGAGGACTCTTTACCATCTTGTGCCCATGGATGTCAGCTATAGCCATGATTTGTTTGAAATGCGCCAAACGGTTTCCCCCAACGAGCGCAGCAACGGCCATGCCCACGTTAAAGCTTTTCTCTTAGGCAGCTCGGAAAACCTAATCGTCAAAGACGCTGGCCTGCAAATCGGGAAAATGCAAAGCGTGATGTTTGTGGAACTGGACGGGGGCAGAAGCCGCCAGGTGCATATCCAAATCCTGGGAGAATAAATCGCCAATGTCTAAAAAAAATCTGTTCTTTTTCCTCGTCATTCTTTTTGCCTTGAGCCTTTTTTCGGCCAAGGCGTTTTTAGCGTCACGCGAAAGCAAAAAACCCAAAACCACCCCAATAAAAACTCCGGAAATCAGCGTTACCATAATAGAAGGCTGGCAAATTTCCGACCTGGCCGAAGATTTAGAACAAAAAGGGGTAATAAACTCCGCAACCTTGTATAAAACCCTTAAGGCCATAAACACAGACAGCTATCCTTTACTGTCGTCAAAACCAGCCAAAGCTTCCCTTGAGGGCTATATTTTTCCGGACACTTACCGCGTTTACAAGCCAAAAAACCAAACTGATGAAAAATTTGCCAGGGATTTGCTGAAGAAAGCTTTGGAAAATTTTCAGGACAAATTTACCACTGAAATGGCCGCGCGGGCCAAAACCCAAGGCTATACCGTATACCAAATTCTGACTTTGGCGTCCATAATTGAAAAAGAAACAGGCAGGAATGTGGTTACCCCTGAACAAAAGCAAGCGCTCCAGGATGAGAGGCAAAACGTGGCCAGCGTATTCTACAACCGGATGAAAGCGGGCATGCCGCTGGAAAGCGACGCCACGATAAACTATGCCACGGGCAAAAACAACCCCACGCCCACACAAGCGGAACTTAAAACCGTATCTGCTTATAACACCTACCTGAACAAAGGTCTGCCCCCGGGGCCCATCTGCAACCCCTCGCTTTCCTCGCTTATGGCAGCGCTCTACCCCAACCAGACCGGGTATTACTTTTTCCTGCACAAACAGCCTTCCGGAGAGCCGGTGTTTTCAAAAACATTTGAGGAACATGTTGGTAACAAATTTAAATACCTAAAATAACGGCTGTGCCCACCAAAAACCGAACTGAACGCATCAGGCACGTTGCTTTCCAAAGGCAGGAAGGCGTTGTGGTGTTGGAAGACATTCACGACCCGCACAACGCTGCAGCGGTGCTTAGAACCTGCGAGGCTTTCGGCTTTCAGAAAGTTTATTTTATTTTTGAAAAGCAAAAAAAATTTAATCCGCGAAAAATCGGCAAAGCCACTTCTTCTTCGGCCAACAAATGGCTGGATTTCCAAATGTTTGACTCCACTGAAAAATGCCTCAAGGATTTAAAAAAACAAGGCTATGCCACCTACGCCACCGTGCTGGATAAAGGGGCCGGGTCGCTTTTCAAAACCCATTTTCCAAAACCCAAAATTGCCTTGCTTTTCGGCAATGAGCACAGCGGCCTTTCAAAAAAGGCCGTAAACATGGCTGATAAAAAAATCTATATACCCATGGGGGGTTTTGTCCAAAGCTTGAACCTCTCAGTTTCGGCCGCTATCTGCCTCTTTGAGCTTTCGCGCCAAAGGCAAAAACACCCCGCGGACTTCCTGCTACCAAAAACACACAGGCTGCAATTACAAAAAAACTGGTTAAAAAAATAACCACCCTCCAGCGGGTGGTTATTTAAAAAACTGCTTATTTACCCAAAAGGCTGCCTGTAAACTGGGGGTAGCCGTTTAAAAAATCCTTAACGCTTGTTTGATTTTTACCTTCTAGTTGGACAATACCGAGCTTCAGGATGGTGTTTTGGCCGCAACTGGCCAAACCGTCTTTTTGGACAGTTCCCGGTTCTAAAGCAGGGGACTTGGCTTCCATGGGCTGACAATCCAGAATTTTCAATTTTTTGCCGTTCCACTCAGTCCAAACGCCAGGCCAGGGGTAATAGGCCCTGAATTGGTTATAAATCTGAAAAGCGGAATTTTGCCAGTTAACCAGGCCGTCCTGCTTCCCGATTACCTTAGTATAAGTCGCCAGGGAATCATCTTGGGTCAGGGGAATAATATCGCCTGAAGCATATCCGGGCAACGCATCCAGCAGCAGCTTGGCGGAAAAAGTTGCCAATTTCTGCGAGAGCGTAATGAAGTTGTCGTCCGGATCAATAGGAAAACTTTTCTGGACAACTATAGGCCCGGTATCCATTTTTTCATCCAGCACAAAAATGCTGGTCCCAGTCTGATTTTCGCCCCTTAGCAAAGCGCCTTGGATAGGCGAAGCGCCGCGGTATTTAGGCAAAAGTGAAAAATGCACGTTCAGGGTTTTGTGGGGTGGAAGATTTATGACCTCCAAAGGCAGAATCTTGCCGTAAGAGACGACTACAAAAATATCAGCGCGATAGTTTTTAAGCTGGTTTATAAATTCCAAATTGCCTTTTACTTTCTGGGGCTTTAAAAGTTCCAAGTCCATCTCCTTGGCCAGAACAGAGACCGGCGATTCCGAAAAGGTCTGCTTCCTGCCTGTGGCAGCATCGGGGGAGGTAACTACAGCCGCTATGTCATGGTGCTGGTATAGAGTTTCCAAGACAGGCAAAGCAACGTTGGAAGTGCCAAAAAATACTATTTTCATGGCTAGAGCTGCTTGGTTACTTGCCTTAATATTTCCGCTTCGGCACGGCAATCAAAAAGAGCGTCGTGGTGACTGCCCGGGAGGCTGATGTTGTATTTTTTCAAAAGGTTTTCCATATTGAAGCCCGCAAATTCTTTCGCATTCTTAAGCTGGCCTTTCTTAGCCAGGCTCACATAAGCCAAAGACCAAATATCCATATAGTGATAATCGTAAGCCCATTTTGTTCCGGTTTTTTCAAAGGCCTTCAGTAAAAACCGCTTGTCCACCCAGCCGACGTAGGCCGTAAGCAAAACCTTTTCGGGGTGGAATTTTTTTGCGAAATCCCGGATAACCTTTTTTAAGACGGGGGCATTTTTAAGGCGGACAAACTCAAGCTTGTTGACCTTCATGGCTTCGGGGTCGCGGTTGGACCACTTTACCGGCCTAACATAGCTGGCAAAGCTGGCCTTTTCTTTCAGGGTCTTCCGGTCAAGTAAGATGCCCGCGAGCTGGATAATCTCATGCTTCTCCGCGTCCAGGCCGGTCAATTCCGTGTCTACAATCAACAAATCCTTTTTGAAATCCATGGTTTAGGCTTCCTTAATGATTTTTTTAAAAATTTCTACCTCTAAGCGGGTTCTTTCCAAGGCGTCAGCCGGGTTCTTCACTTTAAGCTTAAAATAATCCAAAAATGTCGCAAAGCTGGGCATTTTCTTCAAACCATAATTTAAGGCATAAACATAACCCAAAGTCCAAAGCTCCACGACGTGCGGGTCAAAATCAAACGGGAGCCCGGCTTTTTTGAAGCTGGATTTCAAAAACATCAAATTGGCTACGTTATGAGTCGCCAGCATGGCACGGTCGCCAAATTTCGCACGGAATTGTTTTACGGCATCAAAAACTTTGGGGCTTTTACGCAAGACCTCGGCTTCTATGCCCAAAAGTTTGGCATGCTCAAAAATCACGCTGTCCAGGTAACTTACCCTGATATAGGCATTAAAATAGTCTTTTTCCAACAGATTATTCTTATCCACCAAGATTGCAGAAAGCTGAACAACGCTGTCTTTATCGGTATCCGCACCAGTGGCGTTGACATCAAAAAAAAGCAGGTCTTTTATAAATCTCATTTAGCTTAAAATAATTTCTGTTTTTTCCAGGCTTTAACCAAGTCCTCGCCCTGGGTGTACTTCTTAATTAAATCAATAATCAGGACATTGTCTATGTGATCAACCTCATGCTGGACCACCCTGGACACCCAGCCGTCGTCTTCAAAAACCACTTTTTCGCCTTTCATGTTTTGGGCTTCCACCTTAATTTTCTTCGGCCGCTTAACCATCCCAAAAATGCCCGGCAAAGAAAGACAACCCTCTTCAATTTCAACTTTTTTAAAACCTCTTTTCAGAATCTTGGGGTTATACAGAGGGAAAAGCTCCAATCCGCTCTTTTCCAAATTAATGACGACGAGCTTGACCGACTTGCCCACCTGCGGCGCCGCCAAACCAATGCCGTCCGCAGCTTTCACGGTATCTATCATGTCCAACGTCAATTTTTTCATTTCTTCCGACAAAGGAAAAGCCACCTTTTGCGTCGGAGCCCGCAAGACCTTGTCGGGAAATTTTTTTATTGGCAGCACCATAAGTATCTTTACTGCTTAATTTGCTGGTTATGCTTCTTGATTAAAAAGGCGAAAAGCTTGCCCGGATTTTTAACCCCCTTGGCTTCCAGGACCTGCCCAGCCAGATGTCTTAGCACCTCATGACTGTAAAGCGTTGCCATCCGCAAATAGAACCCAAAATGTTTTTTATCATTGAGCCTGTTTACCAGCTCGTCAGCCAGCAGATGGTTGGGGGAGTGAAGGTATGGGCTGGCTTTAGGCTTGGCCGGGTTTTTTGTCCTCTTGGCTGCAATTTTACCCAGTGATTCCATGCCATAATTATACAAGAAAAGCTAGAAATAGGCTATAATACGAGCATGACAAAAATTGACATTGCCGGATTGAGAATCGATGCTATAACCAAGCGCGAACTGCTGGAAAAAACAGAGGCCGGTCTTAAGGCCAACAAGCAAATTTTCATTGCCACGCCGTATTCAGAATTTTTGTATCACATACTTTGGTCGCCCAAAAGCCTGAAGTTCCTGAACCAGGCCGACTTTGCCGTAGCCGACGGCATTGGCATCATGTGGGCGGCAAAGTTTTTTTCCCTGCCCCTAACAAGGAAAAAATTTTGGCAAAAAATTATCCAAGCCTGGTGGCAGGCTTTTTATACCCTACTTTTCATTGTCATTGCACCCGGGAAAATAAAAAAGATTATTCCTGAAAAAATTGTGGGTGCGGAACTAATCTGGGACCTGGCCGGGTTGGCAACAAGGAATGATTGGTCTGTTTTTCTTTTAGGCGGCTTCGGGAACACTCCCCAGCTGGCGGCCGAGAGGCTAAAGGAATACTGCAAAAAAAATTATGGCTCAGAGCTAAGGGTCCATTTTTCAAACAAAAATCCCGGTGACCTCTCGGTATTGGAGGAAATAAAGCAGGCTAAACCGGACATGTTGTTTGTGGCTTACGGGCCCATTGTCCAAGAAAAATGGATTGCCGAACACCTAAAAAGCCTTCCGGTAAAACTGGCTATTGGCTTGGGCGGAACCTTTGACTACCTGGCCGGCACCAAGCCGCTGCCGCCAAAATTCGTGCGTCATAGCGGTTTGGAGTGGCTCTGGCGGCTCTTTACCCAAAAGGGGAGAGGGCAAAGAATTCGGAATGCCACCTGGCGGACAGTCAAAATGTCTTTGCACTATAAAATTTTTTCCACCTTACCGTACAGGCAAAATGTCGTCAGCGTGATACTTAACCCGCAAAACGAGATCTTTGTAGGCAAGTTCAATCCCAACCATCCGGCAAAGGATGTTTTTCCATTGTCGGGGGACAAAAATTTTGCCGGGCGCTGGCAATTCCCGCAAGGCGGGGTGGAATTGGGGGAGGAGCTGGTAGCCGCGGCGCAGCGCGAATGCTTTGAAGAAACCGGGATACAAAACCTAAAATTCCTTAAAACTTCACAGCGGGTATTCTGCTACCAATGGCCGGCCGATCACAAACTGATTACCGGTCCCAGATTTCACTACCGAGGCCAAAAACAGTACATCTTATATTTTAAGTTTAACGGCCAGGGAGAAATTCGTCTGGACCAGGATGAGTTTATAAACTACAAATGGATAAAGCCTGAGGAGCTCAAAAACATCCTTCATGCAGACAAGTTCGGGCTTATGGAAATTGCACTGGATGATTTGAAAGAAATGCATGAAAAGGCTATAATTTAATGGTCTTTACATAAAAATCCATGCCCAAATCCAACATCAGAACGCGTTTTGCCCCCAGCCCTACGGGCTTCGTCCACATCGGTTCCTTAAGAACCGCGCTTTTTGCTTTTCTCTTTGCCCGGCACAATTCAGGCAGTCTGGTTTTAAGGATTGAAGACACTGACCAAAACCGCTTTGTAGAAGGCGCGGTTGAAAACCTGCTTAAAGTTATGGCTCACATGGGCATAGATTTTGACGAGGGCTTTTACCTTGATGCTCAGGGCAAGGTCCAAGAAAAAGGCAGCCATGGCCCATACCTACAATCTCAAAGGCTGGAGCTGTACAAAAAATATGCTCTTGAATTGGTAAAAAATGGTTCGGCTTATTACTGTTTTTGCGACGAACAAAGGCTGGAAGAGGTGCGCAAGGAGCAAGTGGCTTTAAAAAAACCGCCGATGTATGACCGCTGCTGCCGCAAAATGTTGCCCCAGGAAATAGAGACTAAACTGGCCGAGTTTAAGGCAGCGGGCAAGACACCGGTTATACGCCAAGCCATCCCGGCTGAAGGCCAAACTATAATCCACGACCTGGTTTATGGCGATATGAATTATGACCACCGGGTACTGGACGACCAGGTAATCCTAAAGTCAGACGGTTTCCCTACTTACCATTTGGCGGTGGTTGTTGACGATCATTTTATGGAAATTAGCCACGTTATCCGGGGCGAAGAATGGATACCCTCCACACCCAAACACATCCTGCTTTACCAGGCGTTCGGTTGGGCAGCGCCGCAATTCGCGCACGTTCCACTTATTCTGAACCCCGACAAGTCCAAGCTGTCCAAACGGCAAGGCGACGTTGCGGTTGAGGATTTCCTGACTAAAGGCTATCTCAAAGAGGCGTTGATAAATTTTGTAGCTTTCCTGGGTTGGAACCCTAAAACGGACCAGGAAATTTTTTCCCTGGAAGAGCTTGTCCAGCAATTTGATTTGAAAAAAATCAACAAATCGGCGGCGATTTTTGACTTGACCAAACTAGAGTGGCTCAACAGCCTCTACCTGCGCAATAAACCCCACCGGGAACTGGTTGCCTTGGCTCTGCCATTTTGGGAACAAAAGGGCATAAACCCCCAGACCTACAGCAAGGACTATTTGGCTGCGATTTTGGAACTGGATTTTTCCAGACCAACAATTCTTTCCGATTTGGGGGAAAGGACTAAATACTTTTTTGCCCAACCTGAGTACGAGAAAGAATTGTTGGTCTGGAAAAAATCCGACCAGAAGGACGCAAAAGATAAACTGCTTAAACTGCACGACTTCTTTTTTGGATTGGATGATTCCAAATATGAAAAAACCGCGTTGGAAACTGAACTAAAAAACTTTATTAGCGAAAATCATTTTGACAACGGGTCAGTACTCTGGCCTTTGCGCGTTTGTTTAACCGGCCTGCCTGCCAGTCCGGGCCCATTTGAAATTACCAGCACTCTTTTTCTTGGACTGGGCAAGGAAGAAATCCTAAAGCGGATAAAGAGGGGACTGGACAAATTGGAATAAAATTTTTGCCAATCATTGAAATTCCTGTTATAATACACTCAATGTTTTGGCATACAGAAATAAATATCTTAAAACAAAAACCAGCGGCAACAGTCAAAATTTTTGCCGGATTGGCCGTTTTTTTGCTGCTTAGCCTCAATATTCCCGTTAAGGCCGAAAACACTGTGGAAGACCTGAGTAGCCAGAAGACTGACAGGCAAAAAAAGCTTGACCGGTTGAACCAGGAAATAAAAAGCTACACCAAACAAATAGACGAAACCCGTAAAAAGAGCAGCAGCCTAAAAAACGAAATCCTCATATATGACCGGGAAATAGCCTCTGCGGAGCTCCAGATAGAAGCCAAGAATACGCAGATTGAGGATACCCAGATGCAAATTGCTGAGCTGGAGAAGGTGATTGACCAAAAAACCAAAGAAATTGAGGAAAACAAGAAAATCCTGGCCGAACTGCTCAAACAATTAAGCCAGTTTGATGACAGTTTTTTGCTTAAAACCACCCTGGGTTCGGATAATCTTTCAGATTTCCTGGACCAGATTCAATATACCCAGAATTATCAGGGCAAAATCTATCAGCTCGTCCAGAAGATTAAAGAATTAAAAAAGAAGCTTCAGGAACAAAAAATTGAGCTGGAAGCCCAGCTAAAAAAACTAAATGAGCTCAAAGAGCAGCTGGAGATTGCACAAAAAAGTTTAGTAGCCCAACGCAACCAAAAAACTTCGCTTCTAAACCAGACTAGGGGCTTGGAGAAGAACTTTCAAAAACTTTTGGCGGTTAGCCAAAAACAAGAAGCCGACATCCAAAAGGAAATTGAGGATTTAGATGCTCAAATCCGCGCGAAACTCGGCAATCGCAGCATTTCGGCCAGTAAGGGCGTCTTAGCCTGGCCAATGGACGGCGTTTTGACCCAAGGCTATGGCAACACAGGCTTTAGGGCCTTAGGCTACAATTTTCACAACGGCATTGATGTGGCGGCCCCGGCGGGCCAGCCGATTTATGCCGCGGCTGACGGCAATGTCCTTTATACCGACTATAGCGATACCTCTTACGGCAACTGGGTGGCAATCAAGCACAGCATCAAGACTAAGACCGGGACCAGGCAAATTGTGACCCTCTACGGGCATTTCAGGACCATAAAGGTCAAACCCGGGCAGGCAGTCAAACAAGGGGATTTGGTTGGCTACGAAGGCAATACAGGCAACACCACAAAAAAGCTTTACGGTCCTGAAAGGGGATACCATATTCATTTTGGGGTGTACGATGCTGAAGGTTTTGGGGTGAAAGATGGCGCTTACACCAACATTTATGGCCCTTACCGTTTGCCTTATGGCTACACTTATAACCCATTAGATTTCTTATAAAACAAACTAACACAAAGCTATGAAAAATCTTCGCATGAAAAAATACTTTCTATTTTTCATGGTCGTATATTTATTTTTTGCGCATACCGTGGTATATGCAGCAGGTGAACTGCCAAAATACACCGGGGTCAGCGGCGAAATAGAAAAATATTTGTGTGCGCCCACGGACGCCAGCAAGGACCAGGGCAATACGCCCGGGGTCGGAACCAGCAATGCGGCTGCCAACAATTCCGCTAGCCAGGATTTATACCGCTGCATCAACCAACTCTACAAATTTGCGATTATTTTAGGCTCAAGCATAGCCGTATTTTTTGTGGTCGTCGCCGGATACATTTACATGTCCGCGGATGGCAACCAGGAATCGGTGGACAAAGCCAAGGACATATTGATAAGCAGCATTACGGCCATGGTCATTCTTTTGGGTGGTTTCTTGCTGCTTAAGGCTATTAACCCTGACCTGATAGAGTTTAAGTCCATCCAGCCGCCCAGCGTAGAGCTGGACGCCACAGGTTGGAATCAAATACCACCGCCAGTAGTTCAGCCTGGCACAGGAACAACAACACCGGGAGGTTCGGGCACCGGCACCGGCATGCAGGAACAGCAGGCCAGAAAATATTTTCAGGATAATGGGATTTCTATTAACGCCCAACCCCCGCAGACAATGCTACAAGGCCTTCAGCCGAATATTGCTGCTGAGATCGTCAATCTTAAACAAAAATGCGGCTGTACGGTCATAGTTACTGGAGGAACCGAGCCCGGACACGCTGCCGGCACGTATGGCCACAGCAATGGATACAAACTTGATTTAGGCTTAAATACAAAACTTGATGACTATATTAAAGCCAACTATAAAAATATTGGCCCCAGAAGCGGTGATAACGCCATGCAGTACCAAAATACTGCAACCGGAGCAATCTACGCGCTTGAGTCTAACCATTGGGACATTGTCAGAAGATAGCATAACCCACACTGATGTCTGATAAGATCAAAGTTGGGATTAATACTTTCTTCATAAAAGACGGTAAAATTTTATTGGGAAAAAGACTGTCCAAGGTCGGTTATGGTACTTGGGGACTGCCAGGCGGTCATCTTGAGCCAGGGGAAGGACTCATTGACGGAGCCAAAAGAGAAGTTCTTGAAGAAACTGGCATTGAAGCTACAGAGCTTGAATTCTTACAACTGATTAACGACCCGCGCCAGAATGAGCATTATATCCAAATAAACTTTTTAGCAAAAAAATGGATTGGCGAACCAGCAGTCAGAGAACCTGATAAATGCGAAAGATGGGAGTGGTTTAAGTTGGAAGAAATGCCAGAGGACATCTTTTTTGGACACAAACAGTTTATTCCTGCATATAAACAAGGGGTTAAATTCATTAGTTAGTCCGTTTTTTATCCTACGTGTCGCATAAGATACATTGTGCGACACGTAGGATATTTTCAAAAGCCGTCTCCTGCTGTCTGTCCATACTTACCAATACAGTTACCCTACCACATATAATAGCTAAATACTTCATTTAAACGAAACTAATAAAACACGAAGAGCAACAAAGCTCTTCGTGTTTTATTTTACTTCCAACAAGGCACAAAAACTCTTTTTCACTCCCCTCTAAAGAAGCCCTTGCACTAAATTAAACTTAACAAACGACTGAAATAAAAAGTATTAGGCTAACTTTATAGCTCATTTCTGACTTTCTGAATTTGTTTTATCAGCTCCGGCATGACTTGGGACACGTATTCCACATCCTGTCGTTTAGTGTTCTTGTTCAGCGTGATCCGGATGTTGTTGCGGATCAACCCCTCTGAAATACCGATTGCCTTTAAGACATGCGAGGGCTTGCTGCTGTTCGTGCTACAAGCGCTGCCCGTTGAAACAGAAATGCCGGCAGCGTCCAAATAAATCAACAGGCTCTCACCTTCCACTTTAGGCACGGTGAAATTTAAATTGTTTGGCAAACGGAGCGGCGAATCTAGTCCGGGGCCGTTCAAAACCAGTCCAGGAATTTTTTTTAGCAAAAGCTTTCCCAAATAGTCTCTTAAGCTGGTTATATTTTTACACATACCCTGCCTTTTGACTTGGACTTGCTGAAGAGCCTTGGCAAAGCCGGCAACGGCAGCCACATTCTCCGTGCCGCTCCTTAAACCTCTTTCCTGGCCGCCTCCCAAAATTTGAGGCAAAAGCCTTGTGCCATTTTTTACATACAAAAGTCCGGATTGTTTCGGGCCGTGAATCTTGCCCCCGTTGACCGTCATCAAATCTACACCCAAATTTTTTACTGACAAATCAAGCATCCCAGCCTGGCACGCATCGGTATGAAAAAAGATTTTAGACAGTCCTTTCTTTTGCCTCTCAACATTCACTTTATAAAGCAACCTGCCAATTTCAGCGATCGGCTGGATACTGCCAATTTCATTATTCGCGTACATTACCGAGACCAGCGCCGTATCAGCCCGTAGGGCTTTGCCCACCTGCCCAGCTGTGATCAGCCCTTCCTTGTTTGGCATCAAATACGTCACCTTATGCCCCGACTTTTCCAGCCTCAAAAACGGCTCTAGCACAGCCGGGTGTTCAATGGCTGTGGTAATAAAGTGACCCTTCTTTTTTCCAAGTGCACCGGCAAGGCCAAAAATCGCCAAATTGCAGCTTTCAGTGCCGCCTGCGGTAAACACCACCTCCTCGGGCAAGGCGGAAATCAAACCGGCCACGCTTTTTCTAAAAAATTCAAGCGCTTGTTTTGCGTTTCGCCCTTGGGTATGCAGGCTGGACGGGTTGCCGAAAACCCTTGCAAAAAATGGCCTCATGGCTGCCTCGGCTTCCGGGTCCATAGGCGTGGCTCCGGCATTATCCAAATATACGGACCTTTTCGGTTTTGCTGGCTGGAATTTCATGGAATTGTCGTGATTATAGCAAATCTGGGAAAACAAAAAAAGCTGCGGGGTAACGAACGAATCGTTTCCGCAGCGGTGAAGGAGTCCTGCGAAGCCTGCAGTTAGCTGCGTGAAAACGCAAGCCACTCACGGTAAAACCGGCTTCTCTCCGGGCAAATCGTTGCCCGGATTGTCTTTGAATGCTTTTGCGGCCACCCCTGGCCGCTCGGCATTAAAGAACAGGAACACAATCCTCCTTCACCGCCTTCGGTGGCGAGCCAATTGCCGCAGAGCACAGCTCTAGGGCAGCTTCTTCTGCCACCGGTAAAAATAAAAATCTGGGGGCTGGACTCTGGATCCAGGAGAGAATCAATCAACCGGATCCAAGCCGCTTTGTCATAGCACAGGTGATGTCAGGCCTGCCAGCCCCCTATGGTTTTTATCCTTTTTGCGTTTACGCATCATATATAAAAAAGGGGCTGCTGTCAACCCCGGCAAAATAACAAAAAATCACCTGCTGGATTTAACGAATCCCGCTGCCACAGCCTCCTCCTCCGTACTAAAACACTGCTCAGGGTTGACCCTGTCGTAGAAGCTGCCTCCCCGGACATGAAAAATCTTTTTTCCTTGGGAGGAAATATTACCCTTAATTACACAAACAGGGGAACTCGTAGCATTAGCCGCAGCTTTAGCCGGAGCCTCCCCTTCCGGGTTTTTTATGTCTTTTTGCAAATTCACTGTTTTTGTGTTATAATTATTCTGCATCCGAAAAAGTCTTTTTTGCCACTCCTGGTCATACCTGCCCACACCGAAACCCAGCAAAAAAACCAAAACATAGGCTGCGGCCAAAACCACCCTAGTACGATTTTCCGATAAGACTTTTTTTATTTCTTCGTAGTCTTTCATCACTTTTTATTTTACCACTTTTTTAGAAATAAAATATCCATGCAATACGCCTTTGTTCTTGGGAGAGTATTTACGCTATCTTTGGCTGAACTGGTGGCCACTTTGGAAAAAACTGATCCTGCCTGCGGTTTGAGCGGCAATCCGGTTAAGATCCTTGAGGCTTCGGAAGAGGTTTTGGTAGTGGAAACTCCCACCCCGATTAAAGCCGAAGCTTTGCAAAAAAAACTTGGGGGTTCAATAAAAATCCTTCAGGTTATTGAAATTCTAAAAAAGCGCCCCCAAGATTCCCTGAACTTTGCACTCAAACATTACTTCAAGCCAAGCACTCTAAAAAAACATTTTCTCAAAGATTATAAAGGCAAAATTCAGTTCGGCCTCAGTATTTATCTGTTGGATACGGACCTGGCCAAGCGCCCCTCTCCCACCGCTTCTGAAAAATACCCGCAGGTCAGTATTTTTACGGAACCTAAAAGAATCGGCATGATGGCCAAAAAAACTTTGACCGAAACCGGGCACAGCATACGCTTAGTTCTGCCCGAATTTAATTCGCTCGCCCTGGCCTCGGTAGTAGTCACAAAAAACCTGCTCCTTCAAAAAGGCGCGGAGATTTGCATCCTGGCTGGAAAAGAAATTGTTTATACGGCTAAAACCTTGTCGGTCCAGGATTTTGAAGACTATGGCAGGCGCGACTACCAGCGGCCAGTGCGCGATGAAAAACAAGGCATGATACCTCCCAAAGTAGCCCAAATTATGCTCAACCTTTCCGGCGCCAAAGCTGGCGAAACCCTGCTAGACCCCTTCTGCGGCATTGGCACCATGGTCCAGGAGGGCCTGCTGCTGGGTTTTAAGATGCTCGGCTCGGATATTAACAAACAAGCCATTAAAGGCAGCGAACAAAACCTGGAGTGGTTCAGGAATCGTTATAAAATCGCCCCGGGCAAATACCATTTTGAAACCGCTGATGCCAAAAAAATTGGCCAACTCCTGGAAAAACAAAAAATCAGCGCCATTGTGACCGAGTCTACCTTAGGCCCGATTTACTTCAGTTTTCCAAAAAAAACCGAAATTGACGACAACTTTAAGGAGCTAACCTCACTCTACAAGGAAGTCTTCAAAGAATTTGCCAAAATCTTGCCCCAAAATGGCAGAATAGTAATGTGTATCCCCGCCTACCGCAGAGGCAAAGACCAATACGACACCTTACCAAGCCTTGACTGGGCTGAGGATTTAGGCTATAATTTTATAGACTTGATTTCGCCTAATCTGGCAAAAAAGCTTAAGTTCCTTAAGCTTACAACCAGAAACACTGCCATTTATGACCGAAAGGATCAAATTGTGGCCAGGGAAATAGTCATCTTTGAAAAGAAGTAAAAATTGAATTTTAATATAATTTTTTAGATTATGGCACATAAAAAGGCAGGCGGCAGTACTAGTTTAGGCCGCGACTCCAGATCCAAACGCTTAGGCGTAAAAATCTTCGGCAACCAGAAAGTTAAAACCGGGCAAATTATCATCCGCCAAAAAGGCACCAAATACCATGCCGGCAAAAACGTCAGCATGGGCGGAGACTCCACTCTCTACTCTTTGGCCAACGGCCTGGTAAAATTCCAGAACAAGATGACCAAAAAATTTCACGGCAATCTTCGCAAGACCAAAATCGTTAACGTGGAACCCGCCAAGTAAATTTGTTTAAAAAAACTCCTCCGGAATGGAGGAGTTTTTATTTGCTTATTTTTTTGAGTTTATTGAGGCCTTCATAAAACCGTTGAATAGCGGGTGCGGTGACAAAGGATGCGATTGGAACTCGGGGTGGAACTGTGAGCCCACAAAGAATGGGTGGTCCTTAAGCTCAATGATTTCCACCAAATGACCGTCCGGCGTTGTGCCGGCAATTACCAAGCCCGCTTCTTCCAGGCGTTGCCTATATTCATTATTAAACTCATACCGGTGGCGGTGGCGCTCGGAGATTTTGGCCTTGCCAGTCTTTTTGACTAGGCCGGAGGCAAGATAAGCCTTTTCGGTTTTAGTCCCGCGGACGACAACACAATCCCAGCCACCCAGGCGCATAGTCGCGCCGTACTCCCGGTTTAAAAGCTTCTTTTCCTGGTCAGGCATAATGTGGATTACCGGGTAAGGCGTCTTTGCGTCTACTTCAGTGGTATTGGCGTTCTTCATGCCCGCAACGTTCCTAGCAAATTCAATGGTCGCCATCTGCATGCCATAACACAAACCCAGGTAAGGAATTTTGTTTTCGCGGGCATATTTTATGGTCTCAATCATACCCTCGGTACCGCGGCTGCCAAAACCACCCGGCACAACAATGCCGTCAAAGCCCGACAAAACCTTTTTGGCGCCCTGCCTCTCCACATCAATACTGGAAATCCAGTGCAGGTTAGCCTTGGCCCCGTTATGCCAGGAAGCGTGCTTAATGGACTCCACCACAGAAATATATACGTCCGCCAGCTTATAAGCCCCGGTCTCGTAATATTTTCCGACTACGGCTATGTTAATTTCATGTTTGCTGGCATTAATGCGGGAAATTTTTGCCAGCAGGCTTTTCCATTTGGACAAGTCATGCCGTTTGGACCTCATTCCAAATTTTTCCAAAATCTTGTCAGTCAGTTTTTGCTGGTCATACGATAGCGGCACGCGGTAAATCGTGTCCACGTTGGGTCCTGAAATAATGTTGGCCACGGGAATGTTGCAGGTCCAAGCCAAGGTTTCTTTGCGGCGGTCATCTAGAGGCTTCTCCGCGCGGCCAATAAGAAAATCGGGCTGGATGCCTGAGGCGATTAGCTGCCGCACGGAATTCTGCACTGGTTTGGATTTCATTTCCCCAATGGCCGGAGGCGTGGGTAAGTAACCGACGTGGATGTGAACCACATCCCTACCGTCCCGGTATTTCATAATACGGTTGGCTTCAATAAACAAAATGTTCTGGTACTCGCCCACTGTACCACCGACTTCCACAATCACAAAGTCCGCATTGCGCTCTTTGGCCGCCAGCTCGCAGCGGCGGATAATTTCTTCGGGCACGTGTAAAGCTACTTCCACATCTTCTCCCTCGTATTCAAAATTGCGCTCCCGCCGGATAATCTCCTGGTAAATCTGGCCGTTGGTCACGTAATTGGCGCTGGAAAGCTCTGTGTTCATAAAGCGCTCATAGTTCCCCACATCCTGGTCGGTTTCCACTCCGTCTTTGGTCACAAAAACTTCGCCGTGTTCCTGGGGCCTTATAGTGCCGGCGTCAATATTCAGGTAGGCATCACATTTTACAGGCGCTACCCGGTAGCCGCGCGATTCAAGCAGCATGGCAATGGACGCAGCGGTAATCCCCTTGCCCACGGAAGAGATGACCCCTCCGGAAACGAAAATAAATTTTGTGTGGAGCTTTTTGGCCTTGCGCGGCTTGATGTGGTATGACATGTGGCTTTCCTTTTCCTGTTAACAAAAATAATTAATTAAACCTTATAGATTCCAAAATTTCATGGAGTATTTCTGCGTTTTTCTGCCGGCTAATCGCCCCGGGCACGGCCAAAATCTGTTTTTCCAAGTCGCTAGATACAATGCCGGACAACTGCTGGACCATGGCGTTTTCCACAACCAGAACGCGGCCGTTGTCTGCCGGAAAATAATATATAGTATGGCCGCAGCCTTCAGCCCCTTCGTAAATCGCGTAGCCCTTGAGCTTGCCGGCGGCAAAGGCATCAATAAACCCCGGGGAATACTTTAAGTTTTCACCGTCAAAGTTTTCCAGAGGCATATAAGGCGAAAAGTATTTTACCGCCTGCGCCATGCTGCCCGTGAACACCCGGAAACCGGCCCTGAAATCCGTAAGGTAATCGTAAGTAACCGTGTCTCCTTTCATATTGCACTCGCCGTCATTTTTAAACTGAATTTTGTGGCTCAATTCCACGCTTGTCGCAGTTTCGGCCAAAACCAGGCTAGCCGGATACTGGAAGGACAGGCCCAAATCCGGGCTTGAAAACAGCTTGTTGGCCTTGGACACAACCCGGTGAAGGGGCAAAGCGGCCTCGGTGGCCAAATAAACCTGAGAATCGCGGTAGGCCTGAATCTGTGAAAGGATTGCCAGGGTCAGGCCGCTCGCCAAAAGCGTAAATATTAAGATCAACAACAAGCTCTTTAGTCTTTCGCTCATGTTATTTAAGCAGGCTCAATGTTAATTCTGGCTTTTGCCACAACCCCGCCGGGGAGATTCACCGCAACCGAATGCTCTCCTGGGGTTTTAAGCGCTTCCTGGATTTCCACCTGGTTTTTCCCGATTTCTTCACCCACTTTGTCGGAAATCGCTTTGGCAACCTCTTTTTCGTGCACCCCGCCAAAGACCTGGCCCTTGTCGCCTATCTTGACCTTTATGGAAAAAATGCGTTTTTCAATCTCGCTTTTTAAAATTTGCTGCCTGGCGGCTTCTTTCTGCTTCTTCTGGTCCTGTTCTTTTCTTTCCTTTTCCAATTTTTGCATGAGCTGCGGCGTAACGGCCTGGGCAAAACCTTTGGCGATTAGAAAATTCTTGGCGAACCCGTCGCTAACCTCTTTTAGCTCGCCTTTTCTCCCGTTGCCCGGAGCGTCTTTTATAAATACGACTTTCATTGGGATTTCAATAATTTTTCTAATAAAAAACCCTCCGCTTAAGGAGAGTACTTCCTGCCCGACTCATACCTGGTCCGAAGAATAGACTAAAACAAAACCAGGAGGGCTGAGAAGCTCTTTTTCAGTATATAAGAACCGGGAGGAATGTCAAATTTTCAGGTATTTCCTTATGGCGAGCAGGGTTGAGGACATGGCCAAGATCAGGGAAACGACAAAAAGGATAAGCACCAGGTACCAGAAGTTAAAAATGTTCTGGTTGAAAAACGTCATCTGTGGGTTCACATAGGCCGCAACCTTGGGCAAAATCTTAATAAAGACCGGCAGGAAAATCAACGCGCACAGAACCGTGGCCGAAATCGCATACAAAAAGCTTTCGGTCAAAAACGGCCCGCGGATATACCAGTTAGTGGCCCCAACCAGCCGCATTATTTCCACTTCTTCCCTGCGGTTGTAAATAGTCAGCGTAATGGTGTTAAAAATCACCAAGATGGCGATTAGGGAAAAAACCGCGACCAAGCCGATGCCAAAAGAGACAATAAACTTCAAAATTTTGTTCAGCCTTTCAATAATTACCCGGTTGTCCTCAAAATTTATCTTGTCCACCACTTCCTGGTATTTGGCATCCTGCAGCTGCGAAGCAATGCCGGGATAATCCTCCAGGTTGTAGGCTTTTATGTTAATCGTGGCGGGTAATGGGTTCTCCGTCAGCTCGTTGAGCGACTGGGTAATCAGCAGATCATCCGAGTGCCTTTCCTTAAAGTTCTTAAAAGCCTCTTCCGCCGAAGTATACTTGACTTCTTTGACCTTGGGGTTGCTTTGGATTTGCTGCTGCAGCGCGGAAATTTTCTCTTCAGCCAGCCCGATTTTAAAATACACGCTGATATCAACGGTGTTTTGGATGCTCTTTAGGGAAAAATTGGTCACGGCAAACAGCAAAAACAGAGTTGCCAAAATCACCAGGGTAATGGTCATTACCATGGTGGCTGCGGCCGACAGCCATAAATTGCGGACAAAATTTACAAAGCCGGTTTTTATGACTCTTAAAAAAGATACTGAGTAAAACATGTTTATAGTTTATATTTACCTTTTTCCTGCTGGAAAGTAATCTTCCCGTTTTCAATCGTAATAACCCGTTTTTTAACCTTGTTAACCAGGTCCGCGGCATGGGTGGCTAAAACCACGGTTGTGCCCAATTGGTTAATCTTTAAGAGCAAGTCTATGACCTCGTTGGCATTTACTTCATCCAAATTGCCTGTAGGCTCATCCGCAAGCAGGAGAACCGGCCGGTGCGCGAGCGCTCGGGCAATCGCCACGCGCTGCTTTTCCCCGCCCGACATTTGGTGAGGAAAATTGTCGCGCTTATGAAGCAGGCCGACCAGCTCCAAAATTTTTGGTACGTCTTCAGAAATTTTTTCCTTGCGGTGGCCGCAGACCTCCATGGCAAAGGCTACGTTTTCAAAAGCGGTGCGCTTGGGCAAAAGTTTAATATCCTGAAAAACCATGCCAATCTTCCTGCGCAAAAACGGCATATCAGATTTCTTAACTTTGGCAATATCAATATCGTCAATTAAAATCCGGCCCCCGTCTATCCCCTCTTCGCCTATCAAAAGCTTCATCAGCGTGGTCTTACCGGCGCCAGACAAGCCGACCAAAGAAATAAATTCCCCGTGATGGATATCCAAATTTATCCCATCCAGGGCTTTTGAGCGGTTATAGTGCTTGGTGACGTTCTCAAATTTTATCATTGGGTTTGGTTTCTGTTTCTGTATGCATGAACTTGGATATATTATACCAAATTTTTCTCTCTGCCGCTATTTTTTTCAAGACCAGCTCGTTAATCCGCTTGTTTTTCCAAAAACTTTTCCACAAACTCGTCCAATTCGCCGTTTAGCACGCTTTCCGGATCTGAAGTTTCGTAGGCTGTCCGGTGATCTTTGACCATTTTATACGGATGAAGGACATAGGAACGGATCTGGTTGCCCCACTCCGCGGACTTAAATTCACCGCGAATAGCCTTTTTTTCCGCCTGCTGCCTTTCTTCTTCCAAAGCTTTGAGCTTTGACATCAGGATGCGCATGGCAATTTCCCGGTTCTGGTGCTGGCTGCGTTCGTTTTGAATGCTCACCTTTATGCCTGTAGGTATGTGGGTGATGCGGATAGCGGAATAAGTGGTGTTCACCGATTGGCCGCCGTGGCCGGAAGAGGTATTGGCTTCAATCTTCAGGTCTTTGGGGTCAATTTTAAGCTCTTCCTGCCCTTCCAAAATGGGCAAAATTTCCATGAGCGCAAAAGAAGTTTCGCGGGTATGGGCCGGGTTAAACGGCGAAAGCCTGACCAGCCGGTGCACACCTGCCTCGCTTTTTAAAAGGCCGTACGCGAAAGGGCCGCGCGCTTCCACCACGCAGGTCTTGAGCCCGCCCTGTTCGCCGCGGCTCAATTCCAAAACCTCCGTGGAAAGCCCCCGTTTTTCGCAATAACGCAAAAACATGCGCAAAAGCATGCCAGCCCAGTCCTGCGCATCCACGCCGCCTGCGCCGCTATGCAGGGAAAAAATAGCGTTATGGTCATCATATTTTTTGGAAAGCAAAGCCAAAAACCGGTTATGGCGGTACTTCCCCTCCAAATCCCCGGCCTGTTTTTTCAGGTAAGCCACAGTTTCTTCCGATTCGTCCCGGTTGGCCCTGGCCATTTCCAAAAGTTCGGAAACTTCTTTTTCCAAACCTTGCCAAAAATCATAAAAATCCTTGAGCTGCTTGTATTCCTGGGAGGTTTTCTGCGCAACCTGGTTGTCAGTCCAAAAATCCGGCGCCTGCATTTGGTCTTCCAATTCCAAAATCTTCTGCTCCTTTTGGGGCAGATTTAAATGTCCTTTTAATTCCGCAAGCTCCTGAAGTAAAATTTCTAGTTTTTTAATCAACTCATTCATAAAAATTGGCCAAAAAAAATTAGAGCCGCAAACTGAAAACTGGTGAGGCTTTTTCAAGCAGCTGCTTCTTGTCTTGAAATCCGCAAAGCCGTTACCACCTGGTTAAGCTCATGCCTGATTTCTTCCATGTCTTCAGGTGTCCTCAAGCCCGGCCTACGGCTAATCGCCTGCAGGTTGGCCATGGCATCGGAAACCGCGTTTTCCTGGGGCAATGGCAAGGCCCCGATTTTGATTAAATAATTCAGAGGCACAAGGCGCTCCAAATACACGTTTGACCGACAAACAAAAAGTTTATAATCTTCGTCTCCAGGCAATAACAGCTTGGGCGGCAAATCCCAACGGAAAGGACCGTTGGGATCCAAAACTTCCTCAAAAAGTCTTGAAACATACCCTATTTCTTCTTTCACATTTCTTGTTTCCGGCATGGTTAAAACTTCGGGCATATTATTTGTACTCCGGTTTAAAATTAATAAGCGCAATTCTTCTGGCCAGTTCCCAGACTTTATTATGAATTTCTTCGGGCGAGAGCAGCCTTTTGCCCTCAGAGCACTCAACCAGCTTGGTATTGGGGAACAGCTGGACAATTTCCATAAAAACTTTTTCTGCGTTTTTCAAATGTTCAATATCGGATTCGTGCAAATCCCGCTTCTTGTTGGCATGGTTGGCGTAAGTGCGCTGGTGCTGGGCCTTGGAATCCACCAACTTTTGCGCGGCTTTGGCCGGCATATGCAAAATTATGTTCAGGTCGGGTTTTGGAATGTTGAAAATGTTGTATTCCAAGTCATTGAGCCAACGAAAAAATTTGAGCCGGTCATGCTCGTCAGCGATCTTCCCGCCCTGATGCCCGGCGTTAGCCGTGACATAGCGGTTAGAGACAACAACCTTGCCTTCTGAGAGCCACTGCCGGATTTTAAAGCTGGCGTCAAACCGGTCAATGGCGTAAAAAATGGAGGCTGCGCGGGGGTCCAGCTGGCCGTACTTGCCGTTTAGGTACTCTTCAATAATCCCGGCCGACTTGGTGCCATACTGGGGAAAGTCCGCCTCTTCGGCCTCATAGCCGTTAATCTTAAGCTCGTCCATCAAAAGCTTGGTCTGCGTGGCTTTGCCGCTGCCGTCTATGCCGTCTATAACAATAAACCTGCCGCGCGTTTTCTGGCTGCCTGTTTTGGCTAAAGATAGTTTGCTCAACAAAGACATGGGCTTATTTTAATTTTCTCAAAATGTCCTCTATTTTTTGGTAGAGCTCTTCCAAAGTACCGGTGTTTTCTATTTTGAAATCCGCTTTTTGGCCAAGCGCCGGGATATCAACTTCGGTTATACTCTGCTCCTGCCCGATAAACTGGATGTAGTCCATGCTGCCGTCATCGGCTTTCTCATGCCTGTTTTGGTAGCGGGCAAAGCGCAGTTCGGCGGGCGCGGTTATGTAAACAATCTTTCCGCCTATCTTTTTAATCTCTTCCACCTCGTCCATGCGGAGGCCGTTAACAACCACCAAAGCTTGTTTGGAATCCTGGACTCTTTTCACTATAGCCGGGCCCAAGACCTGGCGGCCAAAAATCTCCCTGAGGCCCAAGCCTAAGGCAATTTCATTCCCCCGTGAAACCGGCAAGTTTAAAAGCCTTAAAATATCGTCCAGGATATGGCTAAACCGAAAATGGGCCGCCCCGTACTTTTCTGCCAGGTAGTTGGCTGCCGCGTCCTTGCCTGCAAATTTTTCGCCTAAAACACCTACAATAAGCTTTTCCATGAGAATAGTATAACATCTCGCGTAAAAGCCGAAAATAGGGCAATTTTGAGCGTTTTGGAAGGGTCTAAAATCTATGCTAAAATGCCTAATATGAATACGGAAAGAAATCTTGAATTTTTATACGAAATCGGCTGCCTCAGGTTCATTGACCGGGCCTGGAAACAATTTTTGGGGCCGGACTTTGCCAACTTGGCCGACCACCACCTCAGGGTAATTTGGCTTTCCATGATTCTGGCCAAAATGGAAAAGAAAAAAGTGGACATGCAAAAAATCATGATGATGGCTATTGTCCACGATATTGCCGAAAGCCGCACCGGCGATGTGCACTACATTTCCCGCCAATACACCAAGCGAGATGAAGCCAAAGCTATTAAGGATATTTTAAAGAACACTGTCCTGGAAGAAGAAATGCTGGAAGCCTGGCACGAATACGAAGACCGCAAAACCTGGGAAGCCAAAATTGTCAAAGATGCGGACTGGTTGGATGTTGACCTGGAAATCCAGGAGCAGAAGGCCATGGGCCGCGCCCATATGGAAGCCTGGGATGATAACCGAACCTTGATTGTTAAGCTATTTTTTACGGACTCAGCCAAAAGACTGTGGGAAAAAATCCAAAAATCCAAGCCCCATGACTGGTACCGCCACGCGCGCAACCGGTACGTGGAGGGTGATATAAAAAAAGCCTTGGACAAAAAGAATCGTAAACGCTAAAACATGCAAAAACATTCCTACGAAATTGAAATCAAATCTTTGCTTGGAGGCAAGGAAAAAGCCGACGCTTTGGTGGAAAAGATGAAAGCCAAAGACCCCGGACTTAAAACCCTCGGTTCTCACAAACAACTAAACCACTATTTCACCAGCGGCGATTTACAATCCCTTTACGAAAACGTCAAAACCATCGTGGACGCAGAAAAACTGGCGAAGCTGAAAGACTTGGCCGGCAAGGCCAAAGATTTTTCCGTCCGCACACGCTGGGCTGATGGCAGGGTAATTTTGGTGCTTAAAGCTTCGGTGGATGACACCACCAGCCAAAACGGCACTGCCCGTTTGGAATGGGAAGCACCCGTGGCGGTTACCATAGAAGAATTGGACAACCTGGTTTTAAAATCCGGTTTTTCGTACCAGGCCAAATGGTCCAGAGAGCGGAGCGAGTATGTTTACAACGGTGCCAATGTCAGCATAGACAAAAATGCGGGCTACGGTTATTTGGCAGAGTTTGAAAAAGTCATTGACGACGAATCCAGGGCCTCTGAGGTGAAAGAAGAAATTAGGCAAATGATGGCCGAGCTGGACGCTGCTGAACTTGCCCAGGACCGCCTAGCCAGGATGTTTGACTACTACAACAACAACTGGCAGAACTACTACGGCACGGATAAAATTTTCAATATAGAATAAAAACTAATTTTTCTTTTATGAGGCACCCTGAATACCAATATTTAGACCTACTCAAGGAAATTTTGGAGACTGGCGACCGCAAGGTCGACCAAGGGACCGGCGATGCGTCTTTTAGCGTCTTCGGCAAACAAATGCGCTTTGATTTATCAAAGGGCTTTCCCCTACTCACAACCAAAAAAGTTTACTGGAAAGGCGTGGTGGAAGAACTCTATTGGTTTATCTCCGGCCAAAGTAATGTGACCTACCTGACAAAAAAAGGCGTACACATCTGGGACGACTATCCGTTTAAAATTTACAACGAGGCTGTACGCGCAGGCAAAGAACCGCAAATTTCCAAAGAGGATTTTATAAACAAAATGGTTTCCGACGAGGAATTCGGCAAAAAATGGGGCGAGCTAAAAAGAATCTACGGAGAAATGTGGAGACGTTGGCCAACCAAAACCCCGGGAAGAACCGTGGACCAATTAAAGTGGGTTATTGACGAGCTTACCCAAGACCCCAATGCCCACAACGCGATTGTAAACTCCTGGAATCCGGAATACTTATACACCATGGCTACGCGCGAGGAAGCCTGCAGGTTCCCGATTTGCCACAATATGTACCAAGTTAATATTATTAAAAACAAGGTCTGCCTACAGCTCTATCAACGCTCTGCGGATTTGTTCTTAGGTGTGCCTTTTAATATTGCTTCTTATGCTTTACTCACCCATATTATTGCCAAAGTCTTGGGCAGAGAAGTCGGCGATTTTGTGCATACTTTCGGTGATGTTCATATTTACGAGAACCATTTAGAACAGGTTAAAGAACAGCTAAAACGAGAACCAAAACCGTTTCCAACCATCAGCATTGATGACTCAGTAAAAACCATTGACGATTTTAAGCCGGAGCATGTAAAACTGGAAAATTATGAATTCCACCCTGCCTTAAAGGCCGAGCTGTCTGTTTCAGGTGGAGTGTTTTAATCAATTTTCATGGCAAAGCCAACCGTAGGCATTTTGGTATTAAATAATGACCGGGTCCTTTTAGTCAGACACGAGGCGGGTTCCGGATACAACGACCATGTCTTTGGCTTGCCCTCAGGCCGCCTTCAGCCTGGCGAAACAGAAATTGCAGCTGCGGTCAGGGAACTAAAGGAAGAAACCGGCTTAATAACAGAAGAAAAAGAATTGGTTGAATTCCCGAGCAACTACCATTTGGCAAAACTTTTAAACCGGAAAGATAAAGAGGAAAGGGAAATAGAATATTCGTGGAGGGTTTTTTTGTGCTTAAAGCATTCCGGTGAACTGCATAAATCTGTAGAAACCAGTCCTTCCTGGCACGCACTCCATGAATTGGAATTTTTATACCTTCTGCCAAATGTCAAAGATGTGGTAGAGGCCGGCTTAAGGTTTAAAACCGAAAATTTATGAAAATCTACCTTGCGCATTCCCTGACCCAGGCTCCGGAAGACTTTAAAACGGAAATGCTGGAATTTAGGGAAAAACTTAAAGCCCAATACGAAGTTCTGGAATATATGGGCTTGATCAACGGTACGGCCGAGGATGTTTTCCGGCATGATGTAAAGTGCGTTACCGACTGCGACTTGCTTTTGGCCGAAGTCTCCTACCCGGCCATTGGCCTGGGCTTTGAAATCGCCACTGCTTTGCAGCTGAACAAAAAAGTCCTGGCTGTGGCCAAAGAAACGGCCAAAGTCAGCCGGCTAGTCCTCGGTATAAATCACAAAAACTACAGGTTTTACCGTTACAAGAATCCGGAAGAAATCTTAAAATACATCGCACATGATTAAGTTGGTCGCTTTTGATTGGAACGGAACGCTTTTCAATGATACCCAAGCTCAGTTCCAGGGATTCAACCACACCTTAAAACAGTTTAGAAGAAAACCGATCAGCCTATCGCAGTTCAGGCAGACTTACGATGTGCCTTTTAGTCGCATGTGGCTGGCTAACGGCGGACTTATTTCTGAAATGCCCGAGCAAAACAGGATATTTTTTGGAAGCTACAATAAACATTTCGGCCAAATACCCTTAAAGAAACATGCAAAAAAAATCCTGGCCTGGCTGCAAAAGCAAAAAATCAAGGCCATAATTTTCAGCAACCACCCTTCCAGGCTAATTACGCGCGACATGGCAAGGCTAAAAATTGAAACCTTGATAAAAAAAGTTCTTGGCCGCCCGCCGGGTGACCACACCCACATCACGCAAAGAAGCAAAGAGCACCGGCTGCAAAAGTACCTGCAAACCATCAAGGTGGCTCCGGGGGAAGTCTTGTGCGTTGGAGATACAATAGAAGAAGTTGAAATCGCCAAGGATGCGCACTTTATCTCTGCGGCCCTGACCACGGGCGACTGTTCGGCACAAAGGTTAAAAAAACTGAAACCCGACTACCTGATCACCGACTTGTTTAAAATCGCTAATATTATTTCCAAGCACAATGAACACCCCTAAAATTTCACTTATCGCCGCCATTGCCAAAAATCTGGCCATTGGCAAAGACAACAAGCTTTTATACTACATTCCGGAAGACTTGCAGCGTTTTAGAAAGCTGACGTCCGGGCACGCCATAATTATGGGCAAAAAAACTTTTGAATCCATAAGGTCCAAGCCTTTGCCCAACCGAACTAATATTGTTATCACCAAGGATCCGAGCTTTGAGGCACCTGGGTGTATTGTCGCTCACTCAGTGGAAGAAGCTTTAGCCAAAGCCAGGGAGACCGAAAAAGAAGAAATTTTTGTAATTGGCGGCGGGTCTATTTACGCCCAAACCATTGAGCAGGCAGACAAGCTCTATGTTACGGTCATTGACCGGGTGCATGAGGATGCGGATGCCTTTTTTCCCGCCTACCCGGAATTCACCAAAATTGTGCACGAAGAAACAAGCCAGCACGATGGCATTGATTTTACCTGGTACGAATTGGAAAAGCCCTAAAAAGTTGACGTCTTAAAAAACCCCGGATTGTCCGGGGTTTTTGTTTTAGTAATCCTTGGCGCCAATGCCTTTCATTTTTATGCCCTTACTGACCTCACGGGTGAGTTTAGAAGCCAAAGGCGAGGTCTGGCCTGCGTACTTATTGCCTTTCTTCTTCCTGTAAGGCACGTCTACGGGGCTAGTAACCTCTTCAAAAGTAAACGCACAAATCCGCATATCCGGATACAAAGCCACGGGCATAACACCCAAATTACCCAGTTCCATAGTAGGCTTGCCCACCCAGCCGGGATCAAAAATGCTGGCTGTGCCATGAACAATTATTCCCAAACGCCCCAAGGAGCTCCGGCCTTCGATTTTGCCTAAAATGTCATCGGCTAATTCCAAATTTTCCACCGTGGTGGCCAAAGCAAAATCCCCGGGCTGCATAATGAACGGTTCGCCTTTCTTGACCACAACCTCTTCCATAATGCTATTTGTATCAATATTTCCTTTTAGGTCAATAAACGGGTGTGTGCTGTGCTTGAAAACCCTAAAATGAGTGCCTAAATGCAAATCAATGGAGCAGGAACCCAGCTGGGTTTTATAGTCCGGTTTGGGAGTAATTTTTATCCTGCCGGAAGCCAGGGCTTTTTTTATGTCTCGGTCGGAAAGGATCATTTATGCATGGGTTAATAGCATCAAAATTTTAACAGACTTTTCCACAATTGACAAAACATGCGGTCTTGCCATATTATTAACCCAATATGAGCATCTTTACAGCCCAAATCAATAAGGCCATGGCTAAGGCTTCCACTAAGAAGCCGGCGTTTTGGTTTGGGCAAGGAAAAAAGATGGCGTAAGTCTACAAAACATCTTTAAACCCTCCCAAACCCTTGGGAGGGTTTTTCTTTTACCGCTTGCGGCTTGTCCGTTTATAAAACGGCCAAGCCGGAGGTGGCGAATGCCGCTTTTGGCAAAACTCGCGTCCAATTCCGCTTTCAACAACGGCGACTCATTCGCCATCGTTGAAGGAAAACAGAAACCCATCCGGGTCAAACTCATTGTCCGGGGTGACAAAAGCAACTTGGTTGTTTTCGTGGACAAAGAC
>JAMDEL010000063.1 GCA_023487095.1 Patescibacteria group bacterium | reverse complement strand
CTCAAACAGCTCCCTGGCGCGCTCCACAGCCAGGTTCTCCGCCTGGTCAATTACCTCGTTGCCGCCATAATAGCGCTTGCCCGGGTAGCCTTCGGAATATTTATTGGTCAAAATAGAGCCCATGGCTTCTAAAACCGCGGGAGACACGTAGTTCTCGCTGGCGATTAGCTCTATGCCCTCTTTTTGACGCTGCTCTTCCAGCTTAATAATTTCGTAAAGCCTGGGGTCCTGTTTTTGTAAATTTGGATAATTCATGAAAGTATTTTTAAAAATAATCAGCTGGGCCCTGAAGCTTCCGGCCTACCATTCCAGGTTGTGATATTTGATTGGCAAAATATGTTTATTCATTTCGCGCTATTTAATCAATTTCAAGTTCTCCTTCATTATTACCCCCAGAGGCAGGCTGGGCATTTCTTCCAAGGTATACCAACCGATTCCCGAGCACTTTTCCGGCTCCATAATTTTTGGTTCGCCAGCGACGATTCCGCATTCAAAGATGGTGGAGACCCAATGCTGGCCCTCTTGCGGCATAATGTGGTCAGCGCAGCCGTACTGTTTTAAAATTTTTATATCTATGCCAAGCTCTTCTTTTATCTCCCTCACCGCAGCCTGCGCCATGGTTTCGCCAAACTCCACGCTGCCACCCGGAATAGTCCAGGTACCCGCCTCGTTCTTGGACTTTGGTCCCCGCTGCATGAGCAAAACCTTGCCTTCTGAATTCCTAATAACCGCCCCACAGCCCAAGCCAATAAAATCCTTACCTGGTTTCATAAAATTAAAATTTCATCTCAAAAATATTGTTAGGCTTAGCTGTAAAGTCCGAATACCTTAGCCAGGTAGGTTTAATTTTGAAAAACCGCGCTTCGGGCATAACATCAAATTTTTTTTCTATAGGGTTTTTCTCTATATGCCTTTTGTAATATTTCTTAAACGCTGGCCTGGAAAGCTCTTCAGCCAAGCCCTCGTACTGCAAAGTGACCCCCTGCTCCCCTCCCACCACAAAAGCCACGCGGGAATTTCTTTTTAAATTCTTATACTTCCGGTAAAAAGCTAGGGTGGTTAAAATTATTTCCAGTTTTGAAGTTTCAGAAAAATCAACGGCCGCAGCTTCCGGCTGTTTGCCGCCCGAAGTGGCAATCACGCCCAGCTTATGGCTTTTTAGAAAGTTTAAAACAAGTCTTTTTTTTTCGGAAATTTTCATATTTTATGCCTCATATAAACATATAAAGTAGGCTGAAACAACCGGCTAATATAAATAATGCCACAAATCCGGCGCTTAGGCTAATTATGCTGAAAAGACTGAAAACGATCATGCCCAAAATGCAAGCCAGCAACTTGCCGATGGCCAGGCTCTGCTCAAAAAACACGGCATAGGGCACAACATGGGTGTTTTCTGCGCGGATATAAGTCACTGTAGAAATCGGGATAAAGCACATTTCTTTGCTCGTCCTGGACAAAGTGTCTATGGCCAAAGTATTCCAGATGTTGGTCACAATTAGGCGCGCAAACCAGACAATGGCGGTCAAAAAAGCCCCAATTTTAATCAAAATTCTTTTGGTGTACTGGTCGGTTATCTTGCCCACAATCACAGCCAAAACCGCAGCGGCAAAACTGGCAATGGTGGCCAACAGTCCGGTATCCTCGTAATTTTTCACCACAATAAAAATAAATATCGGCCAAACTGTCAAAACCAGCAGCTCTTCGCCAAAACCCAGATAGCCAATAAACTTTTTTGGATAATCGCGGTAAAGCTGGAGCGTCGCTTTAAACGAGTAGTCTTTGGGAACAAAAACCTCTTTGGCTTTAAACAGCGGCAAGATGCTGCCGCAATATATCACCGAAGCGGTAATAAAAGTCGCTGTCATGCCCAATTTTTGAGAAATTACCCCGCCCAAAAACGGGCCGATAATTTGGGATACGCTCACTATGGCGTACGACATGCCGAATTCACGCCCAACCTGTCCCTGGTCGGTATAGCGGGCCATTAAGGCATGGAAGCCCGGCCAGTAAAGCGCCTTCTGGGCCGCAAAAGCCATGGCAGCCAAATAGGCCAGGCTGTGATTGTCTTTAGACACCAACAGCAGCATCCAGTAAAGAATTTGGAAAGGCGCACTCATGGCTATGGCGTGCTTGTAGCCGTACAAACTCGCCACCCTGCCCCCCATGGGTAAAATCACTATGTAAGTACCATAAGTCACAGCCATGAATAAAAGCACTTGGGGCACGCTAAAGCCTAAGACTGCATACAAAAAAATCGGCTCAAAGAGCATAACAATGGCCAAAGCCAGGTTGGCAATGGCCGAAGAGAGGTAGAGTTCGCCTATCTCCTCCCGGACGCTTTTGGAAAAATACCTGGGAAAATGAAAGCTGGATAGCATGTTTATTTTTTAAAAACTTTGTTTATTTGTTTTTCGCTCACCGGGCCTTTGCGCAGTACAAAAATTTGCCCGTTATCAATTTTTACCATTGTTGACGGCTTGCGTTTGGGCAGGCTGCCGGCATTGATAATAATATCTGGTTTGTATTTTTTCCCAGCGAACTGCCTTACCACCTCGTCTGCGGAGTAGCTGTCGTCCCCCGCCATGCCACTGGGCGGGTTTGCGCTGGGGGTGGTTATGGGCATTTTTAAAATACGCGACAAATCCAAGGCGATTTTATTGTTTGGCATACGAACCCCTAAAAACCCAGTACCTGCGGACAGCGTAGTAAATACCAAACCTTTGGACTTAAGGGGTAAAATAATCGTCAAAGGTCCAGGCCAGAACTCCTTTGCAAGTTTTGATGCGACGCTGTTCCAATGTACGATTTTTTTTGCATAGGCAACAGACGGGACAACAACATGTACGGGCTTAACCTTTTCCCGTTGTTTAATTTGGTATAACTTTTTTATGGCCGTAATATTGCCAGTATCCGCAGCCAAGCCGTAAGATGTATCAGTCGGATAAGCCACAACCTTACCCTGCCTTAAAGCAGAAACACAGGCTTTAATGATCTGGCTGTGGTTTTTTTTGTCGTATTCTAAAATTAACATTAAAAATGCCTGTTAGTTTTGACTTTTAAAGCCCCTTCGTCCCGGGATAATTTCCAAAAAGCGTGAATGAATTCATCAAACCTGCACCAATCTTCACCGTGTACCAGATTAAAAACTTTTTCTTTTTTGTTCCAATGCTTTAAGTCACCTTCGTTGTGCTGGATTTTTGCTTCTATCTTATCCATTGATTTGGCGAATTTTGCCTCAAGAGTTTTGGCCTTTCCGTATTCATCCCACAAAGCATAAATTTCCTTGGCTTGTTTCTGGGGCAGTAATTTCAGCAGTTTTTTTATTCCGTTTCTCTCTCTGTCATGCTTGCCTTCCTTGTGTTTTTTGGATTTCCACGCCCACGTATCCCCACTATAAACCTCGCAAAGATCGTGAACCACTAAAATTTTCAAAACTTTTTCTAACTTAACCTTCTTATTTAAATACGGGCTCATTACCATGGCCATAAGCAATAACCGCCAAGAATGTTCGGCTACGCTTTCCCTGCGACCCGAAGAAAGCCAGCTATGCCTTAACAAGGTCTTTAACTTCTCTGCTTCGTGTAAAAATCTGAGTATTTTTATTTGCTCCGACGTTTTTTTCATGACATAAACAACGCCCTAAACCACCAAATTAATTAGTCTGCCTTTAATATAAATAACCCGTTTTAAGGCAGGCTCGGTGGCAACCTGCTTGACTGCCGGCAAGTCCAAGGCTTTTTGTTTGGCTTCGGCCTCATCCGCATTGACTGACATTAGCACCTTACCCCGAACTTTGCCGTTAACTTGAACCACGATTTCGGCTTCAGTTTCGGCAATCTTCGTTTTGTCGTATTTTGGCCAGGCCTCGGACTGAACGATCTTTTTACCACCCAATCTCTGGTTTAATTCTTCAGAAATATGTGGAGCAAAGGGGTAGAGCAATTTTAAAAATGTCCGGGCTAAGACAGGGGTCACAACCTCGCTTTTTATCTCGTTATGGAATTCCATAAATGCGGAAATAGCTGTATTGAAACGGAAATTTTCAATATCCTCGCCGACTTTTTTAACCAAGCGGTGCAAAAGCTTTTCTGCTTTAGGAGAATCCGCCTTGGCCTTGGGAGCTGCCGCAATTTCTTCCGCCCACTGCCAGACGCGGTCCAAAAACCTTCTCACGCCCACCACGCCCTGGTCGTTCCAGGAAACCATGAGCTCGTGGGGGCCCAAAAACATTTCGTACATGCGCAGGGTGTCCGCGCCGAATTTTTTTAAAATTACCTGCGGGTCAACCACATTGCCCCGGCTCTTGGACATTTTTTCCCCGTCCGCGGCCAACACGATACCGTGAGGCTGGCGCTTCTTGTAGGGCTCTTTTTCCGTTACCAGGCCTTGGTCATATAAAAACAAATTCCAAAAACGCGAATAGAGCAGGTGCAAAGTGGTGTGTTCCATGCCGCCAAAATACACATCCACGGGTTGCCAGTATTTCAATTTCTTTTTATCCGCAAATTTAGTCTTGTTCTTCGGATCCGCATACCGAAGCCAATACCAAGAACTGCCCGCCCACTGTGGCATAGTGTTGGTTTCGCGCTTGGCCTTGCCTTTGCATACCGGGCACTTTACATTTACCCACTTGGCTATGGCGGCCAAGGGCGACTCCCCTGTGCCCGTAGGTTCATATTTTTTTACCGGGGGCAGTTTTACGGGCAATTGCGAGTCGGGCACGGGCACAGTGCCGCAAGTTGGGCAATGGATTAAAGGAATTGGCTCGCCCCAATACCGCTGGCGGGAAAACACCCAGTCGCGCAGCTTGTATTGCACGGTCAATCTGCCAAAAGCTTCCGCCATTTTGGAAATGGCTTCTTCGGTTTTCATGCCATCAAACTTCCCGGAATTAATAACTGCGCCGTATTCCGCGGTGGCTTTTTCAGTTTCTTGTTTTCCAGTGTCCACAACCTGGGCAATTGGTAACCCGAACTTTTTGGCAAACTCAAAATCCCGCTGGTCGTGGGCAGGCACGGCCATAATTGCTCCCGTGCCATAACCCCAAAGCACATAATCCGCAGTCCAAATTGGAATTTCCATACCAGTAGCTGGGTTAACTGCCTTAAAACCTTTTAACTCAACGCCGGTTTTTTCCTTACCCTCTGCCGTGCGTTCCATCTCTTTTTTCTTTTTGGCCTCCTCGACGTACTTCGCCACTTCTGAATAATTCTCTATCAGCCTCTGGTTTTCTTTAATCAAGGGGTGTTCGGGAGCTACAACCATGTAAGTCGCTCCAAAAATCGTATCCGGACGGGTGGTAAAAACTTTTATTGACGGTGCCGTGACAGATAACACCTCCGGTTCCTGCTCGTTCTTAATATGCGGTTTTAGTGCCTTAAATTTTATCAGCTCTCCGCCCAATTTTTTTTGTAATTCAACAGCTGCGGTTTCCGGAACAATCTGATCTGTTTCGTCGTGCAAAATTGTAATTTCTTTTGCGTTTTTCTTTATCTTCTCAAGATCAAAATTCCAGTTCAGAGTTTTTTTCAAAAGGCCTGGCCTTGTCTTTAAACTTTGGGGTCATAAAACCGCCGGCCAAGACAATTTTGGCAACAGGCTTTTGAATTTTTTCCAATACCTTCAAAGCCATGGCCGCACCCAAGCTGTGGCCGATTAGTACGGTATTCTCATCCAAATTCAAATTGGTGAGCAGATCCTGAACAACTTCTTCTTCGGAATTTTCCTCGGTAGATTTATATTTATATACCGTTGCTGTCTTGCCGGCCAGGCGCAACCTGTCCGCGAGCCAGGGGTAAAAATTCTCCTTTTCTGTGCTGGTCCAACCCGGTAAAATTACATAGTTATGGTTATTACCCAAGGGGAATCCTATTTCTGCGCCCACAGATTTGCCAATCCAGTTCTCCTGCTGGAGTTTGACGGCTTCCGGCCATTCAGGCAAATTTTTAAGCCCCTCCAACAACTTTTCCGCGTATGCCGTAATTTTCAAATACCACTGGCGCAGTTCTTTTTTTACCACTTCCGTGCCGCAGCGTTCGCATTTGCCGTCAATCACCTCTTCGTTGGCGAGCCCGGTCTTGTCCTTAGGGCACCAGTTAATCATGCCTGTAGCTTCGTAAGCCAAGCCAGCTTTATAAAACTGCAGAAACAGCCATTGGGTCCATTGGTAATAACTCGGGTCTGTGGTGTTAACCTCCCGGCTCCAGTCAAAAGACAAACCCCAGGAAAGCATTTGTTTTTTGGCGTTGGCCACGTTTTTCTTGGTAGTAATGGACGGGTGGACGCCCATTTTTATGGCATAATTTTCCGCAGGGAGACCAAAAGCATCCCAGCCAATCGGGTACAAAACTTCGTTGCCTTGCATTCTTAAATAACGGCTGTAGACATCGCCTGCAACATAGGGGCGCAAATGGCCCATGTGCAAGCCCGCGCCCGAAGGATATGGAAATTCCACCAAAATATATTTTTTGGTTTTTTTGGAATTATCCCTGGCCGCAAAGGCTTTTTTCCCCTGCCAGATTCTTTGCCATTTGGTTTCTATTTTTGCGGGACTGTGCTTGTTCATGGTCTCAAAATTTAAAAAGATTTTTTGCGTTGTTAAAAGTTGCTTCCTCAATCTGTGCAAGGGTGATATTTTTTATCTCAGCCGTCTTTTCTGCCACAGACTTTACGAAAAGCGGTTCGTTCCGTTTGCCCCGGTTAGGCACGGGCGTCAGGTACGGACAGTCGGTCTCCAAAAGTATCCTGTCCAGCGGACACATTTCCACCAGCTTTTTCATGCTGCCGGTCTTGTCAAAGGTTATGATGCCATTAAAGGACGCGTACGCGCCTAGCTCTAGAAATTTTTCCAAAAATTTCGGTTCATGGGTGTAGCTATGGACCACAAGGCGCATATTGCTCACATTTTCCTCTTCAAAGACCTGAAGCATGTCGTGGTACAGCTCATCACTCCCCTTTTCCGGACGGCTGTGGACCACCAAAGCCTTGTCGTACGTTTTGGCAAAACGGACCTGTTTTTTAAAAACTTCGATTTGCTTCTGTTTTATCTGGTCATGAGAGGTCCTGTCTTCCGGCAAGCGGTAATAATCCAACCCATGTTAATTGATCCCCACGACTTTCGGGTGGCTAACCAGTTCCGAATAAAACGCTTCGTTAAAATCTTCTTCGCGGGTCTTAAAATGCGTTTCTTCCTCATCCACGTATTGCGAATGGGTATGTTCAGGGTGGAGGCCAATCACGGCATAAACGCCCTGCTCAAACTGACTTGCCAACTCCACGGCCTGCCGCGAGGTGTCAATCTGGCTGCCAACATTCACCACCCACACGCCCGCATCCAAAGAACGCTGCAAAACCTCTTTTGCATCGTCCTTATAAGCCCTGAAATTGACATGTGCGTGGGTATCAATTAACATCTTTAAAACTTCTGTTACTCTATTCTCGGAAACAGCCTGGGAATATTTTCCAATTTTGGGTCTCTCAAAATTGCCAGCAATTTTTCACTGGTATGGGGCAAAAAAGGCTGGAGCCAAAAAGCAATCTCAAACAAATTCTTTAAAAGCTCCGAAATGCAGTTCTCCCCTTTTTCTTTTTCAACTTTGATTAGCTTAAATGGCTCATTTTCCTGGATATATTTATCCGCAGCCTGTATCCGGCTCCAGATTTCGTCCATAGCCTTTGCCAACGCATAGCCATGAAGCATATTAACTGCATCAAGCTTGCCTTCAGCCTGGCCTGGCCGGATACCCGCATTGGCAGCCATTTTTAAAATTCTAGAGGATAAATTCCCAATCCCGTTGGCTAAGCCGGCGTTGTAGGTTTCCACAAATCTCTCCCAAGTGTAATCGCCGTCTTCAAAAGTCGGAACTTCCCGCAAAAGGTAATACCTTAACGCATCTACCGCCTGTTCTTTGGTCAGGCCTTTTTCCTGAAGCTTGGACAAAATCTCGTACGGGTCAGCCACGTTGCCCAAACTTTTGGACATTTTCTGTCCCTGGCTGGTTATAAATCCGTGGATAATAATCTGTTTGGAATTGGGCAAGTCCGCACTCATAAGCATAGCCTGCCACATAGCCGATTGCTGGCGCAAATTGTCTTTCCCGGCAATCTGCACCCCGGGCCAGAATTTAGAAAAAGTCTTTTCGTCTTCCGGCCAGCCTAGTGTGGAAACGTAATTAATGAGCGCGTCAAACCAGACATACATCACCTGGCTGTCATCCCCCGGAACCGGAATGCCCCAAGGCATCTTTTCCTTGAGCCGGGAAACACTGAAGTCCTGCAAGCCGCCTTCCACAAACCGCTTAATTTCGTTAAAACGAAAATCCGGCACCACAAATTCTGGATTGGCCGCATAAAACTTGAGCAGCGGTTCCTGGTATTTGGAAAATTTAAAAAAATAGTTTTCTTCCTCAATCAGCTCTATTTCCAAATTGGGGTGAATAGGGCATTTGCCATCCACCAATTCTGAGTCGGTCTTTTCCAGTTCGCAGCCTACACAATACTTAACCTTATAAACCTGCTTATAGATATCCCCTTTTTCCAGGCATCTTTTCCAGAAAACCTGGGCTGCAGCCTTATGGTGAAGGTCTGTCGTGCGGACAAAATGAATGTCGGAAGAGACCCCCAAAGCCGGCATTAAGTCCTTAAACTTCTGCGCGTACTCATCCACGTAATTTTGAGTGTCTTTGCCGCGCTCTTCGGCCTTGCGGTGGATTTTCACGCCGTGCTCGTCTGTGCCAGTATTGAAAAACGTCTCCTCGCCTAAAAGCTTGTGGAAACGGGCAATGGCGTCAGCCTGGACAATTTCCAACGCAAACCCCAAATGCGGTTCGGAGTTTACGTAAGGCAGGGTCGTGGTGATGTAAAAATGCTTTTCCATATAAAAAAGGGCTTTTATAGCCCTTTTATTATACCGATTTTCCTGGATTTCCTCAAATTTTTTCTTCTTTTCCGCTGGCCAGGAATTCATTAATCACCACGGTCAAAGCGCTGACTACCGGCACCGCAATAAGCAGCCCGACCACGCCCGCCAGTTGGAATCCAATAAGCAGCGATAATAAAACCACCAAAGGTGAGGTGCCCACAGTCTTCTCCATAACTTTAGGGACTAAAACATAACCTTCCGTTTTTTGGATAATTAGATACATTACCGCGACAGCCAAGGCCAAAGGCGGATTCTGGATGAATGCAAAAAACACTCCGGGCACAGCGGACAGAAATGGTCCAATATAAGGCACGACCTCAAGTATGCCGGCCAGAAGCGCCAAAAACAAAGCATAGTCCACCCGAAGCAGGCTCAAACCTACAAAAGAAAGGATAAAAATTGAAACACTCAAAATAAGCTGGCCAATTACCCAAAGGCCCATTTTTTTCTGAATTTTTTCAATCAGGGAGACCGCAAAACCACGATGGTGCGCCGGCAAGAGCGTGGAAATAAATTTCTTCATGCCCCGGTCCTCTGCCACCAGATAAAAAGAAATCACCAAGACCGTTATCAAAGTAAAGAACGCGTTAAATACACTGACCGTCCCGGTGAGAAGCCCTCCCTTGTAGCCATCTGAGATTTGTTTGAAATACCCGCCAACCTCGCTTAATGACACCGTGGAATTGCCCAAAATCCTTTCCAGCTGCATGGCGTACTCCGGCCATTTTTCCGCGAGCAAGCGTATCTGGCCAATCACCGGAGGCACCAAAAGGTAAACGACAAAAGCGGCGGTTGCAAAAACCAGCACATACACCGCCAAAATGCTGACCGCCCGCGGCACGCGTTTCTCGCTGAAATAGTCCACCATAGGCTCCATGGCGGAGGCCAAAATAAGCGACAAAACCAAAATCAGCACTATGTCCCTGACAATCCACAGAAAAGCCAGAATCAGCCCGGCGAAAATGACCTTGAGTATTACTTGGGTAGATGTCTCCAGTTCTTTAAATTTCATAAACTCAACATTTTATTGTTATGTAAGTATTATATATCATCTCCGGATAAAAAAACATCCGCCTTAAGCGGATGTTTGGGTGTTAAGCAGC
>JAMDEL010000013.1 GCA_023487095.1 Patescibacteria group bacterium | reverse complement strand
GCCGGAGGCCAAAACCGAGCCCACGATTGAGCCAATAAGCAGGCTGACCTGGGAATTATCCACGCCAATAATCCGCGGCAAGAAAAGCTTGCCAATTTTGCGCACGGCCTCGTCTTTTAGGTCCATGACTGGCTGCCAGTAAAAGCCCAAAGACAAAATTTCCGGAATTTGGCAGAGCATGTGTAAAGTAGCGCCTAAGATTACGCCCGCGCCCAAGCCCAGAATGCCGTATTTGGGATAAAGCACTAAAAGCCCAAAAATAATTCCCAGATTATAGAGCACGGGCGCAAAGCCGACAATGAAAAACTTTTTGCTGGCATTGAGCACGCTGCTGAACAGGTTGGAAACGGTAAAAATAACGGGCGAGAGCAAAAACATCCGCGAGAGCAGCAGTGTATCCTCAAATTTTTGGCCGAAAAACCCGGGTACCAATGCGCGGGTCAGCGGCCGGGAAAAAACCAAAAGCAGCAAACAGACCGCTGCCATGGACAGGGCGGAAAAATTCAGGACCGTGCTGGCATTGCTTATGGCCTTGGGTTTGTCTTTGACCAGGAGCGAAGTAAAAATGGGAATAAAAGCCACGGAAAGCGTGCCTAAAATGAGCAAATTAAAAACCAAGTCGGGAATCCTAAAGGCTGCGTAGTAGGCGTCCAGCACGTCACCCGCGCCGAACTTGGAAGCAAACAGGCGGTCTCGCAAAAGGCCCACCAGCCGGGAAGCCAGCGTTAAAACGCCCACAATAAGGGCAGCCTTGGAACTGTTAAAATCGGTTTCCAGGTTTTTGAGCCGAATCATAAAATTATCGTCTGACAAACACTGCGCCTAGCATCTGGTCTCGGTTAAGGTCCAGGGTCTGGGAAAAGGAATTGGCAGTCAGGTCTTGAGGCTGGAAATTTGACCATTCCATTTTTCGGTCTTCAAAGCGGACCTGGTGGACAAACGGCTGGTTTAAGGCGCCGGGCTGTTTTTGCAAGAGCAGGCTGTAGCGGTCAATATCTTTCAGCTTGTAGGGCAGCTGGTAGACCAGGGTTATCTCCCGCGTCTCCCCACCCTCCAAGCGTTGCCAGTTGCCGAAAAAGGTTTTGCCCGACTCCCGGCCAATGGTGGTGCCGCTGACAACGTCGCGCACCGCGCTTTTTTCCCAGGCCAAAACATCATCGTCGGTTTTTTGGCCAAAGGGGCGCGGCGCGTCTTGGACCTTGAAGTCAAAGCCCTGGTTTTCCAAAAGTTTTGAGCCTTCGGGCACCAGCACGCGGATGTAGCTGTTGTTGAATGTCTTATCCAACGCGGGCAGCTTGTTGTGCCGGGTGATGGTCAAGCGGTCGGTAATGCTGCCGTCCCTGGCGATAGCCGTTTCCAATTTCAGGCTTTGCTCTATATATAGGTCGCTTTTGGTGGCTTCCAGGTTGCTGGCCACCACTGAAAGGTAATCGCGATCCGAAGGTTTGATTTCTCCGGCCCAGCCGAAATTTTTGAAAGTATTCTGGAGTTGCCCGTTTCGTGAGTATAGCAAAATCTGCTTCTCGTACAAGTTTTTTTGCAAGATGGCCAAGAATTGGGTTTTTTGCTCTTCGGTCAGCTTGGACAGCCGGTCAAACAGCACCGGCACCAGGTCGGCCAAAATCTGCTTGGGCTTGTTCTCCGGCATGGTCGCGTAGTCGGAGCTTGCCACCTGGGTAAGCTCCACGAAATTTTCGGAAGTCAAAGTCACCTGGTACTTGGGCATTTCCACGGGTCCGGTCAGGGCCAAAAGGTCGGCAATCAAGTTTGGCGTCATGGCCATAATGATGTCCGGAGTTTCGCCGCCCTCCTTTTCATAGAACGCGGAAATTTTTTGGGCGGACAGGGGGAAATCGGCAAACCAGTTCGCGTCGCGCAGGAACCATTTGTTGCTGACATTTAAGATCGGCTGGGGCGGGGCAATATTTTCTTTGAGCTGCCCGTCCAAGGAATACACACTGTCCACGTTCAAAGATTTTATGTTGCCGTCTTTCATGTCTATGGCCGCAAAACTGCCAATGAACCCGCCCGTAGACCTGAGCTCATTGTTGTTTTCCAGCAGGACCAAAATCCGGTTGTGGCCGCCGAAAGTCAGGCGGAACATCTCAAATAGGCTTTTAAGGTTTTGAAAATTTCCGGAAAGCTCCGAAAACGACTGGAATTTTTCCACAAACTGCTGGCGGTATTCCTGGGGCAGGCTCTGCACGTCAATCTGTTTTAAATTTACGGCAATTATTGCAATGCCGCGGTCAATGCTGGCCACGGAAGCCTCCATGCGGTCCAAAAGCTCGCCGAATTGGGCATTGGTGCTCACCGCAAAGCCTGCGGGCGTCATTTCCAGCTGCGACATCTGGTCCGCAAAAACCGAAAACTCTGTGCCTACCTGGGCCGCCTGCTGGGCAGTCTGGATTAGCAAATCGGCCTGGCGTTTCATGGGGGCCAGGTTGGCCAATCCGCCCAGCATCCCATCCACCTGAGAAAGCTCGCCCTTGCCAGTCTCAAAGCTGCGCTTAGCCAGAGTAAAGCTGCTGCCCGCGGACTTGAAGTCCTGCTGGCTGAGCTCAGTCTTGGCCTTTTGAAACTGTTCCAAACCCGCAGCCGTGTAGCGAATAAGCTGGTCTTTGGCGTCCAGGGCGCGGGCGGCCAGCCGAAAGCCTTCCAAAAGGCCGAAGGGCAGCAGGATGATTACGGTAAAAACAACAAAGTTCATTACTGGTTTGGCCAGGGCAAATTTTTTCAAACGTAAGTTTACCGATTTTGCGGTTTTTTGCCAGTCTTGCTTGGAAAACTCCCTTGCCAAAATGGAAAATTCATACAGGACGTAGCCAACCCAGTACGAAACCTCGTACAAAAATCTGGCCAGCCAGACCCACGTCGCTTTCCAGCCGCGGGCTTTGGACTTTGAAATGCCGCTTAGTTTTAAAAAAGCGGAGTTGTGGTAATAAAATTTAAAGTTTTTTTTCGGACTCATTTTTAGGCCTTAGACTGTTTGGAAATATTCATTAAAATTCCCACGGCCGTCAGGTTAATCAGCATGGCGGAACTGCCATAGCTGAAAAAAGGCAGCGGGATGCCGGTTAAGGGCAGGAGCTTGACCATGGCTGCAATATTGATAATGGCCTGAATGGATATCCAGGCAATTATGCCAAAAGCCGTGAGCCTGCCAAAATCGTCCGGAGCTTTCTTGGCTAGGCTAATGCCTCTGGCCAAAAAGGCCATAAACAGGACAATAATCGCCGTAACCCGCAAAAAGCCCAGCTCTTCTGCGGTTACCGCAAAAATTGAATCCCCCATCACTTCAGGCAGATAGCTGTGCTTCTGCCGGGAAAGCCCGTAGCCATAGCCCCAGAGCCCGCCTGCGCCTATGGCGATTAAGGCCTGGTTAATGTGGTAGCTAATACCTTTGGGGTCCGTGGCGGGATCCAAAAACGAGGTCACACGCCTTAAGCGGTAGGGCTCAAAATGGATTACCGCATAAAGCAGTAAAATCCCTGAAACCGTGCCCCAAAAAAGATATTTCCAGTTTATGCCGCCGGCGACCAGCATTAAGAAAGCCACACCCACCAGCACGGACATGGTGCCAAAATCCGGCTGCCAAAGAATCATGCCCGCAAAAAGGGTAATAATCACCAGCGAAGGCAGGAGCCCGAAAGTAAAGTCGTTTATGTCTTTGCCTTTTTTGCTAATCCAGGCGGCAATATAGAAGACAATGACCATCTTGGCCAGTTCCGCAGGCTGGAAAGTTATGAAGCCAAAATCTATCCAGCGGCTCGCCCCTCCGGCAGAAATGCCAAAATGGGTGAGCTTGGTGGCCGCCAAAAGCCCCAAGGAAACTACCACCAAGAGCGGCAATTTTTTTTGCCAGAAATGGTAATCAATTTTGGCGGCAAAATACATGGCAATAAACCCCAGACCTACGCCGCCCATTAGCTGTTTTTTTATGTAGTAAGCCGAGGTGCCGTACCTTTTGAAAGACTCCACTGCCGAGGCCGAGTAAAGCGAAATCAGGCCCACGGCCAAAAGCGCCAGGACCAAGCCGAGCAGGACAAAATCAAAATTAGCGCTTTTTCTTGCCATTTAAACCCCGGATTATTTTTTTAAATTGGTCGCCCCTGTCTTTGTAATTTTTGAACATATCAAACGAGGCGCAGGCGGGACTTAGGAGCACGGTGTCCCCTTTTTGGGCAAAGCCATAGGCGGCGCTGACTGCTTTTCTGAAACTGCCCCGGCTAAAAAAGACTTTTTCCGCGGCAACCCCGGCTTGTGATAAAAACTTGCTAATCCGGTTGGCCTCAGAACCCAAAAGTAAAACTTTCCTGACAGTTGGAGTTTGGGCAATTTTTTCCGCCAAGGGCCGGAAATCGGATTTTTTGCCTGAACCGCCTAAAATTAAGACTGTCGGATTGCCAAATGCCTCAATGGCCGCAACCGTGGTTTCAGGAATGGTAGAAAAAGAATCGTTGTAAAATTTTATGTGGTCCACTTCCCCGGCCAACTCCAGGCGGTGGGGCAGACCGGAAAAAGTTTTGAGCACTTGCCTGACCGAGGCCAGGCTGCAGCCCAGGAGCAGCGCGGTTTCAGCCGCAGCGCAGGCATTTTCCCAGTTATGCCTGCCGAGCAGCGCAATTTGGCTTACCGGGAGAATTTCACGCGTTTGGCCGGCCACACTGCGGACAATTTTTCCGTTTTTAACATACGTGCCGTTTTTTAATACGGTGCGGCGGCTAAAAAAACTTTTTTGCCCTTGGCCGAACTTGCCCACTTCTTTTGAACCCGGATAATCCGCGCAGATTACCGAAAAGTCTCTCTCTGTTTGGAACTTGGTAATGCCCGCTTTGCTGCTTAAGTAATCCTTCCGGTCCTTATGCCAATCCATGTGTTCGCTGGTGGTCATGAGCACCACGGAAACATGGGGGCTTTTCTTAATATCCCTTAGCTGAAAGCTGGAAAGCTCAAACACCACCCAGGTTTTCGGACCCAAAGAGCCGTAAAGCTCAAAGGCCTGTTCCTTTCCTATGTTGCCGGTTAGCCTGGCTGGCCTGCCATCCTTTTTCAGCATTTCGTAAATTAGCGTGCTGGTCGTGCCTTTGCCCTTGGTGCCGGTGACGCCTATGGTCTGCGCCGCGTATCTGTCCAAAAATTCCGCAGTCTGGCTGGTGACTTTCAGGTCTTTAGGCAGCCTGCTTGGAGCAATCCCGGGGCTCTTAAATATTTGGTCAAAGCCGGCTATCTTTCGAAAAGCATCCTTTCCAAAAACCGCCTTGTTGGTTTTTTGCGAAATAAATTTCAGTTCGGCCGAGGAAAAGGCTATTCTCTCTTTTTGATCAAAGAGCACGGGTTTTATGCCGTGCCTTGAGAGGTGTTCTATGACTGCTTTGCCTTCCAAACCGAAACCCAACACTGCAATTTTTTTGCCTAAAGTCGCCATCAGAGGATCAGTTTTTTCTTAAGACATACCCGGGCAGCTGGGTGGTAATTTTGCCGCCCGTTAGCACTGCCTTACCGTTAACGAAAACGTGGCTTATGCCCTGGCTGAACTGGTAAGGGTTCTGGTAGCTGGCCAGGGAGTTTATTTTCTCCGGGTCAAAAATCACCAAATCCGCAAAGTTGCCAATTTTTATTTCGCCGCGCTTTTTGAGGCCAATCTTCTCCGCCGGTGCCGAGGTCAGTTTTTTTACGGCTTTTTCCAAGGACAGCTCGCGCCCGTTTATGGCCATATTCAAGAACTTCGGGGCGCTGCCGAAACAGCGCGGGTGGACCAGGCGGTCTTTTATCGCCGGCGGAAATCCGCCCCCGTCCGTAGCCACGAACGACAGCGGATGGAACATGGCCTGCTTGACTTGTTCGGGGTTCAAATTTTCTTCAAAAACCAAAACTTCGCTGCCGCCGTTCTGGATTAGGTGCAAAACTGCCTGCTCGCTGGAAACTTCCATATTTTTGGCAATCTGGCCAATGGTCTTGCCCACAAAATTCAGCTTGTTGGCCGTAGAAGCCACCAGCATGCCGGGGAATTTGACCCCGGAGTTATTGAGATGGGCCAGAATCTTGTTGCGCTGTACCGGATTTTCAAAATGCTTAAGCATGACCTGCCTGCCTCCTTCAATGGCCCAGCGGGGCAAGTAAGCGTATAGCGGCTGCCAAATGGCCGAGTATGGGTAAGCGTCAAAATGCACGTTATAGCCTTTGTGGTAGGCGTTCTCAATCTTTTGGATAATCTCGTCAAACTTCGGCCAGTTGCTCTCATTTCTCACCTTAAGGTGGGAAATTTTCAAATTGACCTCGGTGCTGCGCGCGATATCCAAAGACTCCTCAACAGCTTCGGAAATTTCCGAACCCTCGCTGCGCAAATGGATGGAAAAGAGCGCTTTTTTCTGGGTCAAAATTTTAGCCAGCTCGTATAGCTCAATTTCCGAAATTATAATTTCGTGGGAATAGGAAAGCCCGCTGGACATGCCAAAAGCCCCGGCGTCTATGCTTTCCACCAGGAATTTTTTTAAAGCGGCCAGCTCTTCCTTCTCCAGGCTCCGGACCTGGTCGCCGACAATGCCTCGGCGCAGCGTGGAGTAGCCCACCAGGCTCGCCACGTTGCAGGCAAAGCGGTGGCGGGAAAGCTCTTCAATGTATTCGCTGAAAGACTGCCAGTTAATGTTTGCACCTTCCAGGCTGTGCCATTTTTGTATGGAAAGCAGGGCATCGTGCGAAAGCAGGGGCGCCAGGCTAGCGCCGCAGTTGCCAATAACTATGCTGGTGTAGCCCTGGGTTACCAGGCTGTCAAACTGCGGGTTGTCAAAAATCTGCCAATAGCTGTCGCTGTGGTTTTGGAGGTCAATGAAGCCGGGAGCCAGCACTTTTCCGCCCGCATCTATTACGTCTTCCGCCGGGGTGTTTATGCTCTGGTCAATGTTAACTATTTTGTCACCCTGGATGGCTACATCGGAAAGCCTGCCCGGTTCACCGGTGCCGTCTACCAGCTGAGCGTTTTTTATTATGAGTGAATACATAAAATTAGGTTACAAAATAAATAATGACCCCGACTATGCTCATAACGGCTGAAATAATCCAGAAACGCATTGTCACTTTGGTTTCCGGCCAGCCGATTGCCTGGAAATGGTTGTGAATCGGCGAAGAAAGAAAAATTTTCCGGCCCAGGAATTTTTTTGAAAACAATTGAAGTAGGGTGGAAAGCGCCTCAATCAAAAACATAAAACCAATAATGGGAATCAAGAGGACGGTATTGGTCAAGAACGCCACTACTGCCAGCAGCACCCCCATGCCCATAGAGCCGGTGTCGCCCATAAAAAACCTGGCCGGATGTACGTTAAACCACAAAAAAGCCAAAAGCGAACCACAGACCACGCCGAGCAAGGCAGCTAAATCATTTTTTCCTTGAATAAAAGCAATCAGGGCAAAGCCGAAGAAAGCCAGGGAAAGAATGCCGCCAGCCAGGCCATCCAGGCCGTCGGTCTGGTTAACTGCAAAACTGGTGGCAACCACGGTGCAGATAAAGAACGGAATGTAGAGCCAGCCCAGGTCTATGGCGCCGTGAAAAGGAATGTGAATGGAGGAAAAGCCCAGTTTGTAGTAAAACCACCAGGCGCCGATTGCCGCCACTAGCACATACAGCCAGACTTTAAAGCGAAATCTGAGGCCCCGGCCGTTATGCCCCATGTGCCTGGTGTCCAGCCAGTCGTCAACTAACCCAACCAAGGAGGCGCCCACAAATGCGCCCAGGGGCAGCAAGGTTTCCTTGCGAGTCAAAAAGTTCATTTTTTCCGCCCATGACCAGCTAAAAAATTCCTGTGCCACCCAGAAAAATAAGGCAATTATGAGAGTAGTTCCCCAAACCAGTACGCCTCCCATAGTGGGCGTGCCTTCTTTGCCGGCATGCAGCTTTGAATACAAGGGTGTGCTGCCGTCATTTCTGATTTGCTTGCCGAATTTATTCCTGTATAGGTAGGCGGTGAGGAGCGGAGTAATACCAAAGGCTGCAATAAAAGAAAGCGAGGATAAAGTAAAGATTTTGATGAGAGATGAATCAACCATGTTGCATTTATTTTACCACAAAAGCGCGAGATATCCAAACCCCTATTTTTCCAAAACAAAATGCTTCTCCGCCTCTTCTTTGAGGCACAGGGCATCCGCCTCCCTCGCTTGGCTGCCCAGCAAAATTACAATCACCGGCCTGTCCGAAATGTAAGTTTTAATCGCCATAGAGCCAAGGGATGATTCTGTAAAACCGGTTTTGATTGCATAAATATTTTTGACCTTGCCTACGAGTTTGTTTGTAGCTTTGGCGAAATACGTGTTGCCCAGCAGGCTCCGGAAACCGTAGCCGGTTTTATTTTCCAGCGAAACAAAGGCATGCAGCTTTTGAGTGGCATCCACCAGCTTCTTTAAATCCTCGGCTGTGGAATGGTTGTTGCCGAAATCAAACCCGTAAGGATTGCCGAAATGAGAATTTGCCATACCTAACTCCCCCGCGACCTGGTTCATGAGTCCGATGGTGCTGGTGCCTGAAACTGTCCGGATCTCTCTTGCCAGAATCCCTGCAGCATCGTTCTCCGAGCCGACCAGCATGGCATCAAACAGGTTCAGGGTCTTTATTTTATCACCAGGCACAATTTTTAGGCTGGGGTTGGTGTTTGAGCCGGTTTCAGTGGTCGGGATTTCAATTTTAGAATTCAAATCCAGCACCTGGTACGCGGTGTAGGCCGTAAGCAGCTTTGTCAGGCTGGCTATGCCCATCTTTTGGCTGGGGTTTCTGGAAAACAACACCTGGCCAGTTAGGCCGTCATAGACCAAGAAGCTTTTGGCAGTAACTTTGGCTAACTCCGGATCCCCTGTCTGCTTAAATAAAACCAGCTTTTGAGGCTCTGGTGCACCCCTAAGCGGCGCAGAAACCGCCCCCAGGACCATGGGCTGCCCGCTTTTAGTCAAAGGGGGATTTTGCCGATGCTCAAAAGAATATCCGTACAAAAACCAGGCTCCGGCCAAACCAAAAAAAAGCGCCAGCGCGCCTAAATAACCCAGCAAGTAAGCAGCTTTTTGTTTTTTGTTTCGTGCTATCATGGTCCGCTATTTATATTATACGGGCATGTTTGACAAAAGAAAAGATTGTGGATAAGATGAATTGCATACTTAACGATAACCAGAAAAAAATATGAGCGAAATCGCACTCAACAAAGAAAATTTTGAACAGGAAGTCCTTAAATCCCCGATTCCCGTTTTAGTGGACTTTTGGGCGGTCTGGTGCGGCCCATGCAAGGCTATTGCCCCCGTGCTTGATGAGCTGGCTAAGGAATACGAAGGCAAAATCAAGCTGGGCAAAGTGAATGTTGATGAAAACAACGAAATTGCTTCGCAGTTTGGCATTATGAGCATCCCGACTATAAAGATGTTCAAAGGCGGCAAAATAGTGGCCGAAATGATTGGTGCTGCTCCCAAAAATCAGTTTGAAGAAATGATAAAAAAGAGCCTTTAATACCATATCAAAAAAACCGCTCCGTTTTTTGGAGCGGTTTTTTATAATTTAAAATTTGTGGGGTTGTCCTGGTAAGATAACCGTCTTTTCCGGAGGGGCATCCGCCGGACTTGTCTGTTCAGGCGCCTGCGGCTTCTCGGGCTGCAGCTCCGGTTTGAAAGCAGGCGCTTCAATCAGCTTTTCTTTTTGGATTTGTGCGACCGTGTCCCAAATCGGGTTTTCTTTTTTAGGCTTATTCTGCTGTTTCGGGCTGTTGTGAGGAGGCCTTTTTTGCCCTTTCTGGTGCTGCTGGGCCTGGGCCCGTTCAGGTTGGCGCTGGCGGGCTTCCGGTTTTTGCACCTGGGTTGCAGGTCTCGGTTCGCGGGAAGGCTCGGATTTAAAGTTTTCAGGCTTTGGGGATGGTTCTTCGTCTGCTGCCTTTTCTGCAAAAACTTTATTTGACTCTTCGCCTTCCTCGCTGTCTTCGCTGCCAATCAGCAAAGCTGCTCCCTGGTGGTAGTCTGAGCCCATCCAGCGCGTAATCCTTTCTTCCACTTCGGCGACGGGATTGGAATACCTTTCCCGCGAAACTTTCATTACTTTTTCGGCATTGCCTGTAAAATAATCCGGACTGGGCGGAACGGTGACCGCAGAAAACGGATCACTGGCCACTCCATTTATCATCAGCCTTAAAATAATATGGTACTTGGGCAGATTGACTAGGTCCACGGGCATAAAAATCGGGGCAAATTCCGTTTCCAAAAATTCTGCGTCCGCGGCGCCAATGCGGAAAACTACCATTGTGCCTACGTTGCCGAAGATTGCGTCCCTGACTTTAGTGCTCTTTTCTTATC
>JAMDEL010000048.1 GCA_023487095.1 Patescibacteria group bacterium | reverse complement strand
GGGTGACCAGCTCATAGAGAGCGGAAAGGCCCACCAAGAGATAAACCAACATTTCCACTGTCGGCCACTTGCCAACCAGTGTGCTCACCAGGTTGAACTTGAAGGCTACGAGACCCCAGTTCAGGCTAGCCCTTGGATATCTTTATCCAGTTCCACAAACACGCCAAAAGGCATGAGCTTGGTTACCCGGCCGGTAACTTTCTGGCCGATTTGGTATTTTTTCACGGCTTCCAGCCACGGGTCTTCCATCAGCTGCTTAATGGACAAGGAGACACGGCCCTTGTCTATGGAAATGACCTTGGCCGTAACTTTCTGGCCCACGTGGACAATGTCTTTCGGGTTTTCTATGCGCTGCCAGGCCAATTCGGAAATATGCACCAAACCTTCCAACTCACCGAATTTCACGAAAGCGCCGAAATCCACCACGCCGGTTATGAGGCCTTCCACCACCTGGCCGATTTTTAAGCGGGACAGCTTGGCTTCCATTTCTTCCTCAAACACGGCCTTTTCGCTGACAATCAGCTTTTCCTCGTCGCTGTCAGCGGTGATAATCTGGACATCAAACAACTGGGTAACATAGGAGTTTAAAACCTGCAAAATCTTGTTCTTGTCCCCATCTTCCACTCTGGGGTAGTGCTCTAAAGACAGCTGGGAAACCGGCAAAAAGCCAATCACGCCGTTGATTTCCACCATAAGCCCGCCTTTATTGGCTTCCAGAATCTTTGTGCGGACAACTTCTTTCTTGTCCATTTTTTCTTTCAAGGTCTGCCACACGCGTTCCTGGCCGGCCTGGCGCATGGACAATTCCACGATGCCGTCCTTGTTTTCTGGGTCAACCACGGAGACAAAAACCTTGTCGCCGGGCTTGAGCGCATTTAAGGTCGCCTGGTCATCGTAGAGCTCGCGGCCGCGGACTACGCCCACGCCATAGCCTTCCAGATCAACATAGACCTCGTTCTTGCCCACGGAAATCAGGGAGCCCTCTACCATATCGCCGGGCTTTAAAACCTTGATCTCCACACCTGCGGACAAAAGGTCCTGCATGGTCTGGGCTTTCTGAGCAGCCGGGCTATAAACTACGGGCTGAGGGGCCGGCTGAACCGCTATTTCTTCTGACATAATTATCAACTTTCTTTAATCGCGAATTACTTTGCTGGATAAATAAAAATCGACTACTGCAGTCGATAAACAAAAAGCAATATCAATAATCGCACGATTAATTATTAAAGTGCCTTTTACATTGGCTTACTGGGATTAATATTTTTATAGCACAGGCACTTGCCCTAAGTAAGCTTTGGTATTCTACCAAAAAGCAGGAGGTTTGGCAAGCCCAAAACCCGGGCAAAATCGGGTAAAAATCCTTTGCCATTTAAGGCAAAAAAGGTTATAATTAGCTTATGAAATGAGCCAAAAAATCTAACGATTTATTAAGGTTTTTTATTTTGTTTAAATTCCATTAATTCGCTTATGCAAATCCAATATTTCGGCCTTTCCAGTTTTAAAATTTCCACCAAAGAAGCCACGATCATTACCGACCCCTTCCATAAAGACTCAGGGCTAGTTCCACCCAGGGGAGCGGCTGACATTCTGGTTCTGGCGCAAAAAAACAAAAGCCTCTACAGCGCCACTTCGGGCATCTCGGGCGAACACTTTGATGCTTCGGACCCGGGTGAGTATGATATTAAGGGCGTAACCATTACCGGCATCCCCCTAAAACAGGACGACAAGTACATCACCGTCTTCCTGATTGAAAGCGAAGACATCCGCATCTTAAACCTGACGCATATTAAAGAATTCAACCTGAAAGAAGAAGAGTTGGAATCCCTGGGCGATATTGACGTGCTGATTTTGCCCGTGGGCGGCAACACGGTAATGTCCGCCTCTGCTGCCAGCAAGGCAGTAAACGCAATTGAACCTAAGATGGTTATCCCTTCCCACTATAAGATGAAGGATTTAATTTTACCTGTTTTAGGGGTAGAAAAATTCGTTAAAGAAATGGGCGGCAAGAAAGAAGAAATGGAAAAAATCAGCTTTAAGAAAAAAGATTTGCCCGAGGAAGGCGTGAAGCTTGTTGTGCTTGAACCTTTAAGGTAAAAAGTATGGGCTTATTTGAAAGCTTACAAAAAAAATCGCATCGGGAAAAGGTTAGGATTATCTGGCTAGTGGCCGGATTAACCGCCGCTTTCCTGATTGTTGCCTGGATGTTTGCTTCCCGCTATTACAAAGACACCCCTAAAGATGTTTCGGTTTTCCAAGTCATCTCGCGGGGCTTCAATGACATAAGCAGCAGCCTGAGGAAAAAATAATTAAACTGAGCAGAAAATTTTTTGATCTAAACCCTATGCCTAAAGACTCAAAAGAACCACTGAAAGACAATGTCGGCCTGGTTAAGGCCCGAGACATACAGACAGAGATGCAGGAATCATACCTAGACTACGCCATGAGCGTGATTGTTTCCCGCGCCCTGCCGGATGTCCGGGACGGCCTGAAGCCGGTCCACCGCCGCATTCTGTACGCCATGCACGAAATGGGCCTGAGGCATAACGTTAAATTCAGAAAGTCCGCTGCTGTGGTCGGGGATGTTTTGGGAAAATACCACCCGCACGGGGACACCGCGGTCTACGATTCTATGGTGCATATGGCTCAGAGCTTTGCTATGCGCTACCGGCTGATTGACGGGCAAGGCAACTTTGGCTCCATGGACGGAGACGGCGCCGCAGCCATGCGCTACACCGAAGCTCGGATGTCTGTCCAAGCCGAAGAAATCCTCTTGGACCTGGACAAGGAAACCGTAGACTGGCGCGACAACTACGACGCCACCCGGAAAGAGCCGGCTGTTTTGCCTGGCAAGCTGCCTAACCTGCTTCTAAATGGCACCCTGGGCATTGCTGTGGGTATGGCCACCGATATCCCGCCCCACAACCTGACCGAGGTCTGTGAGGCCATTATTGGCCTGATTGACGACCCGGAAATTACCGTGGAAGACCTGATGGAATTCATCAAGGGCCCGGATTTCCCCACAGGCGGAATTATTTATGACCAAAGCGCGATAAAAAACGCCTACGCCACGGGCAAGGGCAGCATTGTCATGCGCGCCAAAACCGAAATTACGGAAACCAAAACCGGCGCTTTCCAGATTCTAATCCACGAAATCCCTTACCGCGTAAACAAAGCCACCTTGCTTGAAAAAATCGCCCAGCTGGTGAGCGACAAAAAGATTGAGGGCATCCGCGACGTGCGCGACGAATCCGACAAAGACGGCGTCAGGATTGTCGTAGACATTAAAAAGGACGGCCTGCCCAACAAGATTTTAAACCAGCTCTTTTCCTACACCCAGCTCCAGGAAACCTTCCACATGAACATGCTGGCTCTGGTGGACGGCATTGAGCCGCACGTCTTAAACCTCAAGACTGTTTTGGAAAAATATTTGGAGCATAGGCAGATTGTCGTCAGGCGCCGTACCGAATTTGAGCTTAAAAAAGCCAAAGAACGGGCGCATATTCTGGAAGGCTTAAAAAAGGCGTTAGACAATATTGACGCCGTGATTAACACCATCAAGAAGAGCCCCACCAAGGAAGAGGCCAAGGCCAATTTGATCAAGAAGTTCAAACTGACCGAAATCCAGGCTGACGCAATTTTGGAAATGCGCCTGCAGACCTTGGCTGGTTTGGAAAGAAAAAAGATAGATGACGAACTCAAAGAAAAAAGAGCTTTAATTGCCGAACTGGAAAAGATTCTCGCCTCAAAAAAACTGATTTTGGGCATTATTAAAAAAGAAGTCGTGGAAATGAAGGAGAGGTTTGGTGACGAGCGCCGGACCCAGGTGGTCAAGCACGCAGTCGGCACTTTCTCGGCCGAAGACCTGATTCCCGAACAAAACGTCATCATTACCATTACCAAATCCGGCTACGTCAAAAGGCTTGCACCCGACACCTACCGCCAACAAGCCCGTGGCGGCAAGGGGGTTATTGGCCAGACGCTTAAAGAGGAAGATGTGGTAGACAAAATGCTCTCCTCAAACACCCATGAGGATATCCTGTTCTTCACCAACCGCGGACGCGTCTTCCAGACCAAAGTTTACGAGCTGCCCGAAGGCAGCCGCACTTCCAAGGGCCAGGCTTTGGTAAACTTCCTCCAGCTGCAAAACGGGGAGACTGCCCAGGCAGTGCTGACCCTGTCCAAAAAAGACGCTTCCAAGTACTTCATTATGGCCACCAAGAACGGTCTCATAAAAAAGACGGCCAAGGAAGAATTCGCCAAAGTCAGGAGAAGCGGCATGATTGCCATAAACCTTAAAGACAGCGATGAACTCAAGTGGGCCGATATTTCCATGGGTGATGACCAAATCATGCTCTCCACGGAAAACGGCCAGGCCATCCGCTTTTCGGAAAAAGACGTACGCCCCATGGGCAGAAGCGCTTCCGGCGTTACCGGCATGCGGCTTAAGAAGGGTGACCAGATTATTTCCATGGACATCATAAGGAAAGAGGTCAATGTCAAGGATTTGGAAGTTTTGGTGATTACGGAAAACGGTTTAGGCAAAAAAACCGAGGCCGCGTACTACAAGGTCCAGAAGCGTTCGGGCAGCGGCATCAAGACCCTCAAAGTCACGCCCAAGACGGGCAAGATAGTGGCTATGTACATTCTGAACAACAAAGAAGAACATGATTTGGTCATTATTTCCAAAGCCGGCCAAACCATCCGCACGCCGCTCAATTCGGTTTCCACGCTCGGCCGCGCCACCCAGGGCGTGAGAGTGATGCGCCTAGATGAAGGGGACAAGGTCGCCAGCGCTACCATTATTTAAACCAAAGAAAACACCGCCTCGATTCAATAAACGAGGCGGTGTTTTTGATGCGCCGAATTAGGGCCTGAGCCGGATGCGCCGGGTGACCACAAAATACAGCCGGGCTTCGTCCCTGCTCCCGGTGGGCACGAAGCGGTAAGCGAACGCGGTTGCAAACTCCCAACCCCAGCGCTTGCCCAAAGCGTAGCCAACCCGCGGCCCAGCGGCAAGCGACTGCTTACTTAGCCGATGGACATTCTCCGTTTCCGCCCCAAACGAAAACCCTTTTGCAACCCGAGACTCAAACACCACAAACTCATACAGTCCGAGAGAGGGGAACAGCACTGCAGGCTCAATGTACACGGACAGCCGGTGGTTGAGTTGCTTGCGAAAACGGAAATCCGCCGACCACAAGCCCCCGGTACTACTCCACTGCTTTTGCAACATGGCCTCCGCCCACCAAGTCTTGCTTTGGTAGCCGATACCGGGGAAGAGGTTGGTGTTATTGGAGGTTTGGGTTTTCAGGTTGGTAATGGACCAGAAAGTCATATACCACCGGTCTCCAAAGTCAAGAGGGGTTTTTACCACTGTTCGGTTCTGTAAGTCCTGAGGAAACAGGGCGAAACAGAACAGGAAGAAAAGACCAGCAAACTTCATTACGCCTCCTGCATAATCTGTATTTATCCGCCTTTACAGGCTAGACCAGATACTATATATTATGTGTATTGAGTGGCCAATAGCGCCACAGGGTAGCGATTAGCACCACAAACTATGAACATTGGACTATATGAAAGTTTGGGACTTTCCCCCAATGAGGCCAAAATCTACGAATCCCTGCTGGAAACAGGGGAATCGGGCATTAGCGCAATTGCCATAAAAGCTAAAATCCATAGGCGGAACGCCTATGATGCAATTGCCAGGCTGATAGACAAGGGTTTGGTTTTTGAAATTTTTTCTTCTGACGAAAACCGTTATAACGCGGTTGACCCGGATAAATTGACAGAGCTTTTGGCAGAAAAACAGGCGGCCTTAAACAAGGCCTTGCCGGAGCTTAAGAAAAAATTCATCACCCGTCCCGCCCCACAGGAGGCTTTTATTTACCGTGGGTTGGAAGGGCAAAAAAATATCTTTCGCGACATGATCCGGATAGGCGCGGACAGTTACTTTATTGGCGCCAAGGGCGGCTGGTACGACCCCAGGATAGAAGCGGCGCGCCAGGCCTTCTTTAAGGAAGCCAAAAAGAAAAACATAAAATTCATCCAGCTGTTTGACTTTGAAGCCATAAAACAAATGCCGAACTTCCCCAAACACTTTGAGGGCGAGCTTAAGTACCGCATTTTGCCGAAAGAATTTTCCACCAATTCGGCCATTCATATTTTTGGCGATTATGTCATAACCTACACCGGCTTGCCCGTGGGTAAAATCAGCGAGGAAGTAATTTTCTTCGTGCTTCATAGCAAAGACCTGGCGGAAAGCTACCGCAAATGGTTCTGGTTTATGTGGAACCTGTCGCAAAAATCTTAAGCTCCTGCAATGAATAAAATAACTGCCATAATCTTTGATTTTGGAGATGTGCTGGTGTCTGACACCTCTAAAGAATACCGAAAGAAATACTCGGCATTTTGGACAAAAAAACAAGCCGCGGCTTTTGAAAAAATCTGCCGAATGGATGATTTAAACCAGCTCACAATAAGCCAGTACTGCAAACTGTTGCACGAACAAGTCACGCCCAGGGTCAGCCAAAAAGAAGTTAGGAAAGTTATTACCGGCTTCAAGCTGTTTAAAAATATGTGGGGCCTGGCCAACCGGCTTACAAAAAAATATCAGATTATAATTTTTTCCAATAACAGCAAAAACGGCCCGGATTTTATTGCCAAAAAACTCAAGATTAACTACCAAAAAATCCCATTTATTAACTCCTCCGAGGTCGGCATGCGCAAGCCTGACCTGAAAATTTACAGGTACGCTCTAAACAAATTTAAACTCAAGCCTGGGGAAACCTTGCTAGTTGACGACAAGGAAAGAAACTTGCGGCCCGCCAGACGCTTGGGCATGCACACCTTCCGGTATAAAAAAAATTACCCGGAGCTTCTCACATTCTTAAACAAGCGGGGAATTTTTACCAAATAAAAAACCCTGAGCGGGTCAGGGGTTTTTGGTGGGCGTAGTAGGACTCGAACCTACGGCCAGACGTGTATAAGACGTCCGCTCTACCAACTGAGCTATACGCCCGTATTTCTAAAGGCTCACCTTATTATAAATTATATCTTCAGGTTTTTCAACGCCCGTATAAATGCCCTGGCAAAACATTTATGCTAAACTGGAACAAAGAAAGCGCAATGAAACTAAAACACAACCCTAAAATTTGGCTGCCCCTGCTGGCGCTGGTCCTGTGTGGACTGGCGGCTTACTTGAGCCTCAGGCCGCTTAACCAAGAAAAGACCTTGGCTTTAAACCAGCAGGACCTGGCCCAAATGATTAAGCCCAGCATTGTTAGGATTATTAATCACGCCACGGGCCAGGCCGCGGCGCCGGTTTTTGATGTCCAGCTCAACCCGCCGGCGCTAGTCTACCCGGAAGGGGAAAGAACCCTAAAGGCTGAGAAGATTGACCTGTACTTAAGCGGCAGCGGTTTTGTGGTCAATCCTGACGGCTATATCCTAACCAATGCCCATGTCGCAACCGAAGAAAGCCTGAAAGAAAGCTACCTGGAAGAAATTCTCCTGAACACTTTGGAAAAAAAGCTTAATGGCTTGGATGAACAGACTTTGGGCCAATATTTCAAGACTGAGGGCAGTTTTGTGGATTTTTACAAAAATTCCCTGGCCGAACTGGAGACAAGGTCCCAGTTCAACCTGCAAAGCAAGCTGACCGTACTAAACCCTTCGGAATCACAAGAGTACTTAAGCTCGCTCATCAAAACCGGTTTTGAAGCGCAAATCATCAGCGCCAACAGCGACTTTGTAAAAGACGAGAAGGATATTGCGCTTATAAAAATTGATGCCAAGCGCCTGCCCGCCCTGCTGCTCGGCGACAGCACGCAGATCAACATGGGTGAAAAGATTTTTGTGTTCGGTTTTCCTTCCACGGCGGAAGTCAATGGCCGCAGCCCGCTTGAAGCCACACTAACCCAAGGCTTGGTCAGTGCGGTAAAATTTTCGCAAAACAAGGAGTTTAAAATCCTGCAGACTGATGCCAAAATTTCCCAGGGTTCTTCCGGAGGGCCTTTGCTCGACCAGAACGGACGGGTTGCCGGCATAATCACTTTCCAGACGGGAGACGCCTTAAGGCAAAAAGGGGACAACTTCGCCTTTGCTGTTCCCATTAATTTAAGTCGGGAGTTTTTGACTAAAAACAACATCAAAAATACTGAGGGTGAATACGCCACCCTGTTTAGACAAGCTGTCGGCTACTACCACACCAACCAATGCCAGAAGGCCCTCTCTGCTTTCAGTGCGGCCGCGGAACTTAATTCCGACTTTGTCAGCGGCAAGGTATTTGAGAACTACACTAAAAATTGTGAGGCGCTAATTGCAGCCGGCAAATCCGAAGATACCGCTTACCGGCAAGCGGTAGGGGGCGTTAAAAAAATTGATGCTTTTACCTGGTTTGTTGTTGGGGGCCGGCTATTGCTTATCTTGCTTGCGCTGCTGGCCTTGGAAAAACTTTACCTGCGCTTAAAAAAAGACGAGGCCCAGATAGAGCAGCTGGAGATTAGCCTTCAAGCCGAAGAAGACTACAAGAACGAGCTTCTAAGCAAGATGGAAAAATCTGGCACGCCCCTGCCCCTGCCAGAGGCTGAGCTGCACGCGGACAGCCGACTGGCCCTGAATCTGCCGCACCCGCACCTGGTTGACTTTATAATTGAGGGCCGCAAAGTGGGCATGGGCGACAACCAGATTCACGAAGAACTTTTACAGGCCGGGTGGAAAGAAGAAGAAATTAGCCAGGCGTTTTCCCATTCCTGATATGCAATTTATAAAAGTTAAAACCAGAAAATTCCTGCCTCCTAAAGACAATTTGGAAGAACTCTTCCAAAAATACCTGCCCAAGCTCAGAGAAGGCGATGTGTTGTTCATCACCTCAAAAGTTCTAGCCATCAACCAGGGCAGGTGCGTAAAAATCACGGAAAAAACCGACAAGCAGGCATTGGTCAAAAAAGAGGCTGATGAATACCTGCCCAGAACCAGACTGACCATAAAAAACAATGTTTTTGTTTCCAATGCCGGGATAGATGCCAGCAACGGCAACGGCTATTTGGTATTTTGGCCAAAACAGATTCAGCCTGCTTTAAAAAAAATCTGGCTAAGCTTGCGCCGCAAAAACAGAATAAAAAACCTTGGGCTGGTCCTTACTGACACGCACTCTACGCCTTTAAGGTTCGGCACAGTCGGGGCGGCCATCGGCAGCTACGGCCTTGAGCCTTTGCTCGACTACCGGGGCAAAGGCGACGTCTTTAAGCGGCCTTTAAAATTTACCCGGGTCAACCTGCTGGATTCCATCTCCGCCATGGCCGTGCTGCTTATGGGGGAAAGCGGGGAGAGCACTCCGCTGTTAGTTTTGAGGGGTGCGGACTTCGTGGAATTCACCGCCAAGCCCGCGTACAAAAAAATTGTCGTGCCCAGAAAGGCCGACAAGTTTTTACCGCTCTTAAAAATATTCAAACCTGCAAAATAGGTCTTTACAAGTACCAAAAAATTTGCTATAATACCTATAGAAAAGTGAGTTCTTCTTGTCTCTTAAAGAAGAAACAAAAATAAAACCCAATTAAATAGGTTTTAACCACGTACCCGTCATGGGTGCGATCATATTACCCTCAATTTCGGGGTAATTGGCCTAAAGGTGAATCTTTAGGTTCAAGGACTCTTCTTTCGCTTTTCAAAACCCCTGTTTCGCCAATAAGCCCGACGGCTAGGCGAACCCGCAGGGGTTTTTCTATTTGGGAATTTAGGTTAAAATAAAGCGTATGCTCTACATCGTCGCCACACCCATCGGCAATCTAAAGGACATTACTCTGCGCGCCATTGAAACCCTAAAAGCGTGCGAGTTCGTTATGGCCGAAAACCCCCATTACTCCAAAAGGCTTTTGGAACACATAGGCGCCTGGCCCAAAGAGATGGTGCAGTTTGCCGAACACAACGAACAGCAGACAGTTAAAGACCTGGCTCGAAGGCTTGCGAAAACAGACGGCTGCCTGATTACTGACGCGGGCACGCCGGGAATTTCCGATCCGGGTTTTCGGTTGGTCCGCGAATGTGTAAAAGAAAACGTAAGCGTCGTGCCCTTGCCTGGAGCAAACGCTGCCACAGCTGCGCTTTCCGCTTCCGGTTTGCCTACAGACAGATTTCTGTTTTTGGGTTTTCCCCAAAAAACCGCAGTCAAAACAGTTTCGGCCCTGCAGGCTGCAGCCGATGCCGAAGCAACAGCAATTTTTTATGAATCTCCGGAGCGGATAATAAAAACTTTAAATTATGTTGCTAATGCTTTTCCCAGTAGTCAAGTGGTAATCGCCCGCGAACTCACCAAAATTCACGAGGAGTTTTTGCGGGGCTCGCCTTACGAAGTGCTTAATCAGCTCAAAGACCGGCCTTCTATAAAAGGGGAGCTTACGGTCCTCGTGAGCTTCAAGTCTTAAATCTTTAATCTACGACTTACACCTGTTATGTCAGGACATTCCAAATGGGCGCAAATTAAAAGAAGCAAAGGCGCGTTGGACCAAAAACGCGGGCTTTTGTTTTCCAAATTATCCAAAA
>JAMDEL010000084.1 GCA_023487095.1 Patescibacteria group bacterium | reverse complement strand
GCTTGAAAAAGAAATGGGTTTCATTGAAAAACTTAAGGACGGGGTAAATGCGTTTTTGGATGAAAAAGCCTTAGCCAGCCTGGAATACCGGGTTAGGCTGATTAAGCGTGAGCGGGAAGGTCTTAAGGACTGGACAGACCGCGAACTTAAGCTTTCAACTTTAGCCATAAAGGACGAACTTAAAAAAGGCAAGAGCTTAGACAGCCAAGTGGTGCCGGCTTTTTCCATTGCCTGCGAGGCTGCGCGCCGCGTGTTTGGCAAAGTGCCTTATGACGTGCAGATTTTGGCTGGCCTCGTCATACATCAGGGCCGGGTTGCGGAAATGAAAGCCGGCGAAGGCAAAACCCTGACCGAAACCATGCCCGTGTATTTAAACGCGCTTGCTGGCAAGGGCGTGCACCTGATTACCACCAATGACTACTTGGCTGAGCGCGATGCCAAGGAAATGGGCAAGCTCTATGAGTTTTTGGGCCTGACTACAGGTTATGTAACCTCGGCCATGAAGAGCGACCAGAGAAGGCGGGCTTACGCGGCTGACATCACTTATGTTTCCAACCAGGAAGTCGGATTTGATTATTTGCGTGACAACCTTGTTTACACGCGCGAGGAGAAAGTGCTTAGGCAGAAAGAGCCTTTAAGTTTTGGCATCGTGGATGAAATTGACAGCATTTTGATTGATGAGTCGCGCACCCCGCTAATTATCGCCGAAGCCGTGAAGGAAGAGCGCGGGCTGTATGACGATTTCATGAAAATCATAGACAAACTGAAAGAAGACAAACACTATACCGTGGATTATAAACAGAAACAGGTCCAAATGACCGACGAAGGCTTAAACCGCGTGGAGGAACTGCTTGGCCAGCCGGTTTTTTCCAAAGACAACCCCATGTATGTTTTTTATTTGGACGTTTGCCTCAAGGCCAAAATTATTTTTGAAAAAGACCGCGATTATATTATTACGCCGGACGGCATAGAAATCGTGGATGAGTTTACGGGCCGGGTTTTGCCGGGCCGGAGGTTTACCGACGGTGTGCACCAGGCTATTGAGGCTAAGGAGAAGGTTAAGGTCAAAGAGTCGGACCGGACCACCGCGTCAATAACTTTCCAGAATTTTTTCCCCATGTATAAAAAATTGTCCGGCATGAGCGGTACGGTCATGCGCGCCCGCGATGAGTTTTCCCAAGTTTACCATTTGGACGTAATCCAGATTCCCACCAACCGCCCGCTTATTAGGGTAGACCACAATGACTTGTTTTTTAAGACTTTGAAAGGCAAATTCGCCAGTTTGGCCAAAAAAGTCCGACAGATCCATGCCCGGCAGCAGCCAATCTTGATTGGCGCGCGCAATGTGGAGACCGCCCATATCATATCCGATATTCTCTCTGAGCAAAATTTGCCATTTCAAATGCTGACCGCGGCCGACCACAGAGCTGAAGCGGAAAAAATTGCTAAAGCCGGGCAGGAAGGCATGATTACCGTGGCGACCAATATGGCCGGCCGCGGCACGGATATTTTATTGGGCCCCGGCGTGGCGGAGCTGGGCGGTTTGTACGTTTTGGGAACGGAACGGCATGAATCACGGCGCATAGACGACCAATTGGTCGGACGCAGCGGGCGCCAGGGCGATGCCGGCGAGTCACAGTTTCTGATCTCCATGGAAGACGAGATTATGCAGCTGTTCGGCAGCGAGAAAATAATTGACGTGATGGAAAATTTTGACATTCCGGAAGATGAGTATGTTTCCGCACCCACTTTGGATGAGGCTTTTCGGAAGGCCCAGGACTTTGTGGAAAGTAAAAATTACGACTCGCGGATCTATTTATACAAGTACGACCGCGTGGTTAATTTCCAACGCAGCGAAGTTTACCGATTGCGCGAACTACTATTGGAAAACGAACCGGAGTTTGAAAAGTTCATGCTAGCCTGCGTCAGGGACACTTGCCGGGGAGCCTTGCGCTTGGCCGATATTAGGTTAATCTCCAAACAGCTGGCCGAGGTGTTCTCTTTGGAACTTAGTCCACGCGACTTGGAAAGCCAGGCGGGGAAAAAGGGCTGGGAGACCTTGGGCCGCGACTTGGAAAGTTATTTGCAGGAAAAAGCTTTGGATTTAAAACAGGAGACGGAAGTCTGGCAAGCGGCGCAAAAGCTAATTTTGGAAACCATTGATACCTGTTGGGGCGGACATTTGGAGTTTATGGAAATTTTGAAAGAGGAGGCCAATCTGTTTTCCTATGCGTCCGAGGAACCCCTGATAGATTTTATAAAGGACAGCCGCCAGCTCTTTGCCGATTTGGGCAAAAAAATTCAGTCTCAGTTTGTAAGCTCGCTCTTTACTCACATAAAACAGCAGGGCAAGCTGGATTGATTTTGCTAAAAACCGCTGATTTGTCAGTCTGGGCGTTTTTTTGTTATAATACAGCACATATGTTAAGCAAAGACGAAGTTTTACACATTGCCAAGTTGGCCCGCATTGAGCTAAAAGATGTAGAAGTGGAGAAATTCCAAAAGGATTTGTCCGCGGTTTTAGATTATGTGGAAGAGCTGAAAAGCATAGACACGGAAGGCTTGGACGAAATATCCCAAGTCACAGGCTTGGTAAATGTGCAAAGAAACGACGTTGTGGTCCAGACGGAAGACAGGGAAGCGATATTATCCCAGGCGCCGGAAACAAAGGACGGGTATTATAAGGTGAAGGCAATTTTATAGGCTGGCGTTTAGACAGGACTCGCATATATGAATTTTGAATTTCTTGAACTAACTGAATTACGCAAATTACTTGATGAAAAAAAGGTTTCGTCTGTTGAACTGGCGAAATATTTTTTGGGCCGCATAAAAAAATACCAGGATTTGAACGCCTTTATAACGGTCACCGAAGAAGAAGCCGAGTTGCAGGCCAAAGTGGCAGACGATTATATTGCCAGTCCCGGTGAGAACCCATTTTTGTGCGGCATTCCTTATGCAGCCAAAGACATGTTTTTAACCAAAGGAATAAGAACCACCGCTGCCAGTAAAATTTTAGACAACTACGTTCCCCCTTTTGATTCCACCATCATTGCTAAGTTGAAAGAGCAAAAGGCTGTCTTGCTTGGCAAAACCAATCAAGACCAATTTGCCCATGGCTCCAGCGGCGAGAGTTCGGCTTATGGATTCACTTTAAACCCTTGGGACAAAACCAGAATGCCCGCCGGTTCATCCAGCGGCAGCGGCGCGGGCGTTTCCGCAGGCCTGGCTCCGTACGCTTTGGGCACGGATACCGGCGGGAGCATCCGAGGCCCCGCCTCTTTTTGTGGCGTCACTGGGTACAAGCCCACTTATGGGAGAACTAGCCGCTACGGGGTGATTTCCATGGCTTCCAGCATGGACACCCAGGGTTTCTTGTGTTTATCCGTGGAAGACGCGGCCCACATAGCCGAGTATATTTCCGGGCATGACCCTAAAGATGCCAGCACCGGGGCATTGGAAGTGCCTGAGTACCATAAAAATTTGCAAGCTGATTTAAATGGGCTTAAAGTTGGTCTGCCCAAGGAATACTTTTTGGAAGGTATGGAACCGGGCGTAGAGAAGCGCGTGCAGGAGGCTATAAAGCAGATAGAAAAATTGGGCGCCACAATTGTTGAGGTCAGCCTGCCCAGCACGCATTACGGGCAAATGGTTTACGCCATTATTACCCCCTCGGAAATTTCTTCCAATCTGGCCAAATACGACGGCATACGGTTTGGTCATTCAACGGCGGAGGCCAAAGATTTATTGGAGGTTTACAACAAGAGCCGTGCCGAGGGTTTTGGCGATGAAGCCAAACGCCGGATTATGACCGGCACTTACGTACTCTCCGCCGGGTATTATGACGCTTACTATAAACGCGCTCAGAAAATCCGCAGGCTGTTGGTGAATGAATTTGAACAAGTATTCAAACAGGTTGATGTTTTGCTGACTCCGACCTCACCGAACGTGGCCCTTAAGTCAGGACTGGCGCAGCACGACCCAATTTATGCTTACATTGCCGACAGGCTGTTGGTAAACTGCAACTTAGCCGGTATTCCCGCCATTTCCGTGCCCTGCGGGTTTGCCTTGCCCGCTGACGGCGAGACCCCGTCCGCGGACGGGCTACCCGTGGGTTTACAAATCATTGGCCCGCAATGGGGCGAGCAGAAAATTTTTAATGTCGGTTACGCTTACCAGCAGGCGACTGATTGGCATAAAAAACACCCAAGTATTTGATATTTAAGGTTAAGCAAATATATGTATCATCGAGGAGCCCTATTTTTTGATTTTCGCCAGGACCCGGATGGGTTAGTTATGTTTGAAAGGCCTTTCCAGCCTTGGGGTGCCCTTGTTTTGATTTTGATTTTTGTGGCGCTTGCAGTTTATTTTGAAAATTTAAATTATATTTTTGGTTTGGCAATAATTTTCGGTTTAGATGTATTATTGGAATGGGCGGCGGTTTATTTTTTTAAACAGGATATAAAGCGAAAAAGCAAGCCAGTTTTGGAAAGCGGTTCTTTCTGGAAAGGGAACAAACAGTATAAAGGAGATATTTCATATTCTAACTACAAGGCTCAATAATATCAGTAATGCAATCATATACATCATCAACTGAATATAAACCAGTTATTGGGTTTGAAATCCATATCCAGCTTGCCACTAAAGCTAAGATGTTTTCGCCCGCACCCAATAATCCGGACGAAATCGTGCCTAATACCAACATTGACGAAATCGTGACCGGACAGCCCGGCACTTTGCCCGTGGCCAACAAAGAAGCAATCCGTCTTGCGGCCATGGTGGGATTGGCCTTAAACTGCACGATTGACGAATTTTCCAAGTTTGACCGCAAGCATTATTTTTATCCGGACCTGCCCAAGGGCTACCAAATTTCCCAATACGACCAGCCGATTTCCAAAAAAGGCTACTTGGACATTCAAGTTAACGGCAAGACCAAGCGCATTGGCATCACCCGCGCGCATTTGGAAGAAGACGCAGGTAAAAATGTTCACCCCGAAGGCTTGGCCTACTCTTTGGTTGACTATAACCGCGCCGGCGCACCACTACTTGAGATTGTCACCGAGCCGGATATTGAAAGCGCGGAGGAGGGCCGGATTTTCTTGCAGGAGCTTCGTAATATTGTCCGCTACTTAGGCGCGTCCAGCGCGGATATGGAAAAGGGCACAATGCGCTGCGAGCCCAATATTAGCGTGAGAAAGCCCGGCGAGACCTCGCTGCCCAAATATAAAGTTGAAGTCAAGAATATCAATTCTTTTAAGTTTGCCGAAAGCGCGGTTAATTATGAAATCGCCCGCCACATTGAAATGCTGAAGGAAGACAAGACCCCGAAGCAGGTGACTATGGGCTGGGATGAAAAAAACAATTGCACGGTGGAACAGAGGAGCAAGGAAGATGCCCATGACTACCGTTATATGCCGGATCCAGATTTGCCGGTCTTACAGTTTACCAAAGAGTATTTGGACGAGCTTAGGAACAGAATGCCGGAACTGCCTGCCCAGAAACGAACCAGGTTTTTGGAGGAGTACAAATTGCCCTCCGCGGACGTTGATAATCTGATTAATTGGAAAGAGCTGGCTTTTTATTTTGAAGACGTGGTCAGCGAGCTGGACGAGTGGATGAACCAGGAGAAAGGTCTTGATCGGGGACAGCTAATAAAGATGGCGGCCAACTGGTGCCTGCAAGATTTTTCGGCTTTGCTCAACCGTGACTTGTCCAACCCTTTGGACAGCGAGGTTGGTCCCGAAAATTTTGCTGAGCTAATTAAACTTATTCAACAGGGCAAGATTTCGGGCAGCGCGGCCAAGCCGGTCTTTAAAGCCATGTATGAAAAGGGTGGAGACCCGAGTGATATTGTGGAAGACATGGGGCTTGCGCAGGTCAGCGACGAAAGCGCTATTGCCTCCGCTATAGACAAGATTATTGTGGAAAACCCCAAGGCCGTGGCTGACTACAAGGCCGGCCAGCAGAAGTCTTTTGGTTTTTTGGTGGGGCAGTGCATGAAAGAGCTTAAAGGCAAAGGCAATCCCCAGGTTATAAACGAGCTTTTAAAGAAAAAATTGTTATAATCAAACAACCCCCGCAATCGCGGGGGTTGTTTTTTGGTGTTTCTACCCAAACTCGTCATCTGCGACTTCGTCCCAGCCTTCTTTTGGAGGCTGTTTTTTGGAAAGCGGCGGTTCAGATCCCTTTTCAGGTCCTTTTCCTGCGGGGGGCTCAGGTTTTTTGTTTGGTTCGGGAGTTTTGAACGTTTCGTCTTCTCCGGTTAAACCTGCGGTTTTATCAAACTCTTTGAGGACGTCTCTAAAATTTGTTGGCCCTTCTGTCATGTGGTTAAAAATTTTTTGGTTAATATTTCTGCCGGCTTGTGGGCGTTTTTAATCCAGTGGATGTCCGGGTTTCTTTTCCACCAGGTCATTTGCCGTTTGGCGTAGTGTTTGATGGCAAAAGACAATTGCTTTAACATCTCCTCCCGGCCGATGTCTTTTTTTAGAAAATTGCTAATGAAACGGTATTCCAATCCAAAGCCATTGAGTTTTTTCCATGACAAACCTTTTTTGTGCAAGCGGCTGACTTCTCTAGCCATGCCCTGGTTTAGCCTTTCCTTTAGCCTTTGGTCTATTCTTTGATAGAGGATGCTTTGCGGCCAGGCCAGGCCCAGCCAAAGGCAGTCGTAAGGTTGGGGTTGGGGGTTTGGAGCCGGAACCGGCTGTCCGGTGGTCAGAACAATCTCCAGAGCGCGGACTAGGCGGCGTTTGTTAAAACGGTCAATATTTTTTGCCCTGGCAGAGTCCAATTTTTGCAGACGGGCAAATAATTTTTCCGCAGAAAGCTTTTCTAACTTGCGCCTTAAGGCCGGATCGGGTTTTACCTCGGGCAGTTTTTGGTCAAAGACCACGGCGTCAATCCAGTGGCCAGTGCCGCCGCATAAAATTGGCAGCTTGCCGCGCGCCAGAATGTCACTAATGGCCTTTTTGGCTTTGGTCTGGAACAGGCCGGCAGAAAATTGTTTTTTGGGCGGAAGGAAATCAATGCAATAGTGAGGGATGTCCTTGTAAAAATAAATCCTTTGGCCGCGAATTTTTTTCCACGATCCTTCCACTTTGCCGGTGCCGATATCCATGCCCCGGTATATTTGCCGGCTATCCGTAGAAATTATTTCGCCGTTAAATTTTTTTGCCAAAAAAACAGCCAGCTCCGACTTACCCGAAGCCGTAGGACCGACCACGGCCAGAAGCTTATTTCTTTTTAACAAGTTTTCCTCCCGAGTATTTACTGGTTTTAAGCAGAGACCTGCCATGCATTTGCATGCGCGGCCTTTTCTTAATCTCTCTTTTTTCCGCCTTCAATTTTAGTCCGCTTTGTCCGTGGTTTTTCATGGCTTATCGTGGTAATTTATGTTATAATTATAGCACCAAAATTCATTTTTTAAACATATGAGCACAAATAAAAAATCCAATAAATTATATTATTTTGGCTTAATTTGCATCCTTTTGGCGATATCCGGATTTTATCTCTATAAAAATGTTAATCGGGCCGTAGCTCCTGACAAGGAAAACGAAAAATCTGCCACAGACACCAATGGGCTGAGTCAGGTATCGCCGCCTGACCAGAAACCGCCGGAAAATACGGCAACGAGCGCCCCGGCCCAGAAACCGACAACTCCCACACAGCCGAGTGCGACTACACCGCCGCCAACCACGGGGGTTTACAGCAGCGGTAGCGAGATGGACGCGCTGGGTCCGGATATTTTGGTCACGGAAGTGGTCTATGACGGCACTAAATTTTCGCCCCAAAGCGTTAACATTAAAGTCGGCGATATTGTCATCTTTAAAAATTCGGGTACAACCGGTTTTTGGCCAGCTTCTGATCCGCACCCTACTCATACCGATTACCCGGAGTTTGACGCAAAAGCAGCCATACCAGCGGGTAAAACATTTCAGTTCAAGTTCCTGAAACCGGGCAGCTGGGGCTACCACAACCACATGAACCCAGCCGCAACAGGCATTATTAATGTCTCAAAATAAGCTGACCAACATGCCTTGGCAAACTTTTGGCCATGACCAGGTAAAGAGCATTCTGGAAAAGCAGCTGGAAAACCAGCAGCCTGCGCAGGCGTATTTGTTTATGGGCCCGGAAGGCTTGGGCAAGAAAAGTTTGGCGTTGGAGTTTGCGAAAATGGTTCTCCGCACCGAAAAGCTGGAAAACCACCCGGATTTTATTTTTTTGGCAGGGGAGGAAGGCGATATCCCAGTCAGCAAAGTCAGGAGTTTGATTGCCGAACTCAGTACCAAGCCTTTTGTCGCTTCCCGGAAAGTCGTGGTGGTGGACAACGCCCAAAATTTAAACGCTTCCAGCAGCAATGCTTTGCTGAAAACTTTGGAAGAGCCTTCTCTCACAACCGTGATAATCTTGGTTGCAAGCCAGAAGCCGCTTCCGACTATTGTGTCGCGCTGCCAAGTCTTCAGGTTTAATCCTTTTTCCAAAAAGATGCTTAAAGAATTTTCCTTGGCCAAGAAGTTTCAGGCCGGCGAAAAGCTGGTTGAGCTAAGTTTTGGTTCCCCGGCCCGTTTGGAGAGGCTCAGCCGCGATCCCGGTTTCTTGGAAGCAGAAAACGATTCCATAACCCGGCTGGCCAAGCTTGAAAAAATGCCTCAAGGCGAACGGCTGGTTAGCTTGCCGGAACTGGCTGCGCTGGAGCCCGGGCAGCTGGAAAATGTTTTTTTTGGCTGGATGATGCATAAAGTTGGGGCGCTCAGAAACGAACCCACCGCCCCCAAGGTGGTTTCTGCCCTGCAGCAGGCAATATTTGAACTTAAAACCAATAAAAATAAAAAATTAATTCTCCAGGGCCTATTTTTAAAATTATGAAAAAAATTATTGCTGTTTTGCTCCCCTTGGTTTTTTTATCGGCTTCGTGCAATTTCTTCAGCAAGGCCCCCTCCGGCGGGGTAGTTAAAACCACTAATGGTGGAGCGGACTGGCAGTTTTCCAACGCCATGAAAGAGACGAAGACCAGCCTTCTGGCTTCGGCAAACGTTTCGCGCCTGGCCTTTGACCCGGAGAATCGGGAGACCCTTTATGCCGCTACCTTCACTTCCGGACTTTTCAAATCAGAGGACTCGGCTGCCAGCTGGACGCGCATTCTATCCAAGATTTCGGTTTACGATATGGCTGTGCACCCGACTGACCCGAAAACTTTATATGCCGCGGGGCTTTACGGCGGGTTTGGCAAAGTGCTCAAAACACAGGATGGAGGCAAAACCTGGGAAGAAGTCTACAACGAGCAGGGCGAAAGCGACGCGGTCAGGGCTGTGGCCATCAATTCCCAAAATCCCAACCAGGTGGTGGCAGGCACGGCTACGGGCAATGTAGTTCTGAGTTCGGACGGCGGGCTTTCCTGGAAACTAGCTTTCAATTTCAAGGACCGCGTCCAGCGGATTTCCTGGCAGAACGGAAGCATTTATGTGCTAGTTAAGAACAAAGGGCTTTCCCGGTCCGCAGACGGGGGGGCGACTTTTGAAAACCTGACTTCCACTTTAAGCAAAGTCGTGGATTTTCAGAGTCTGGACTACAACCCCGATGCCGTAAGGGGTTTCAACCAATTCTTTGTTGATATCTATACCGGAAATTTGATATATTTAACCACAGACCAGGGTCTCTACAAGACTCAGGACAGCGGCAAAACTTGGCAAAGCATAGCCTTGCCGGTCAACAAGGAAGCCGCCATAGCTAGGGCCATTGCAGTCGCCAGAAGCAGCAGCAACATTGTTTATACCAGCGTGGGTTCCACGGTTTATAAAACCGTGGATGGCGGCGCCACCTGGCAGACACAGAATATTTCCGCCCCCGGCTCGGTGAACTACATCATTATAGACCCGGATTTGCCGCAAATAGCCTATTCCGGCATATATTTGCAGCAGCAATAAGCAAAAATTTAATCCAATAATAAAATTATATGATTGACCAGCTCTTAAATTCCCACAAAGTAAACTTTGAAAAAGCCATTGAGCATTTTATGCACGAACTTTCCGGCGTGCGCACCGGCAGGGCGAACCCGGCTCTGCTTAATACCGTGCTGGTGGAAAGCTACGGCGCCAAAATGCCGATTGAGCACGTGGCAAGCGTGAGCGTTTCCGATGCCCGCACTTTGGTCATTTCTCCCTGGGATAAAGGTCAGATGCAGGCCATAGAAAAAGCCATCCAGCAGGCGAATCTGGGCTTTAACCCGTCAAACGACGGGGGGGTAAGTCGGAGTATTTTACCGGCCTTAAATGAAGAGCGCCGCAAAGAGATGGTTAAGCTGGTCGGCCAGATTGCGGAGAAAGGCAGGATAGGCATCCGCAATGCGCGCGAAATGGTGATTAAAGAAATGAAAAAAGCCGAAAGTGACGGCAAGATCTCCAAAGACGATTTGGCTCACGGCCAAAAGAAGCTGCAGGAAATGGTGGACAAATATAACGAGGAAGTTAAAAAGCATGCGGCGTTGAAAGAAGAAGAGGTCATGACAGTTTAGTGCTAAATTTTAAAATAAAATAAATGATTTTTACGGTTTTTATTTTTTTATTGGTTCTCGGGGTACTCGTACTGGCACATGAGTTCGGGCATTTTTTTGTGGCCAAAAAAAGCGGCATGGCAGTGGAAGAATTTGGGTTTGGTTTTCCGCCCCGGCTGCTCGGCATTCATTTCTTCCCGCACGATA